>NZ_WMEU01000002.1:300000-575667 GCF_009856295.1 Pontibacillus yanchengensis
GTGATGTGTAATAAAGAAATTAAGTTTAAAGCATTTTTAGATCATGCCATGTCCCTAGGAGCAGATTATTTAGCGACAGGGCATTATGCTCAAGTGCGTAAAAATGGTGAGCGCTATGAAATGCTAAGAGGCAAAGACAATAATAAAGACCAAACCTATTTCTTGAATCAGTTGTCTCAAGATGTTCTTTCTAAGGTCATGTTCCCACTTGGCCATTTAGATAAAAGTGAAGTAAGAGAAGTAGCAAAAGAACATGATTTGGCAACTGCAACAAAGAAAGATTCAACAGGCATCTGTTTTATTGGAGAAAGAAACTTCAAGGAATTCCTTAGTCAATACCTTCCTGCTCAACCTGGAAATATGGAAACAATGGAAGGCGAAGTAAAAGGGAAGCAAGATGGGCTGATGTATTATACATTGGGTCAAAGACAAGGTCTAGGTATTGGTGGGCCAGGCGAGCCTTGGTTTGTCGTTGGTAAGAATGTTGAAGACAACATTCTTTATGTTGGACAAGGTTATCATAACGACTTGCTATACTCAGACGGATTAGAAGCATCTGAAATCAACTGGGCTCTAGGTGAGCCACCAACGGAAACTTTTACTTGTACAGCGAAGTTTCGCTATCGTCAAGAAGACACCCCTGTTACAGTAACTCCAGTTAGTGAAACACATGCAAGAGTAGAGTTTCATGAGCCACAGCGTGCAGTTACCCCTGGTCAAGCCGTTGTATTTTACGACAAGGAAGTATGCCTTGGGGGAGGCACGATAGATGAAATCGTAAAAAATGATGAGTATGTGTCTTATGTAGGTTAATATCCCTGACTCTGTTGAGTTAGGGATTTCTTTGCATATGATTCAACGAATTAACGAACTGATACCTCATGGCAATAGAGTGTATAATTTTGTAAGGAATAAATGGGAGGAAACATCTATGGATCATCTCAATCAAGGAATACAATATATGCAAGAACAACAATATGAAGAAGCTGCTCAAAGCTTTACACAAGCAATTGATGAAAACCCTAATGAACCATTAGGATATATCAATTTTGGCAATCTACTTCTTCATATGAACGATCCTGAGAGAGCAGAGCGCTTTTTCGAAAAAGCAATTGAAGTGGATCAGGACGCAGCAACAGCTTATTACGGGTTAGGGAATGTTTACTATGAACAAGAGCAATATGAAAAAGCTCAAAAACCCTTCCAACAAGCTATCCAAAAAGGGCTAGAAGAAAGCGATGCTTACTATATGTTAGGGCTAACACTTTTATATCAAGAACAATTTAAGTTGGCGATGCCGTATTTATTACGTGCTACCGAATTATCTCCAGAAGATTCGGAAATACATTTTCAATATGGAATGTGTTTAGCTCAAGTAGATTTAATTGATGATTCTATAAGTACGTTCCTTAAAGTGATTCAACTAGATGAGGAGCATAGTGATGCTCATTATAACCTAGGTGTAGCCTTATTGTATAAAGAGGATCCCCATAAAGCTATGGATCATTTCCAGCGAGCACTAGAGATTCAACCTGATCACATGTTAGCTTCACATGCAAAAGCGAAAGTTGAAGAAGCTCTAAATCAAGATACAGAGGAATAAAAGGAGAACATCGCAATGGAAAAGCAAATGGAAGAACAATTCAAAACCGAAAAAGGATTTATTAAAGGAGAGCTCATCCGTATGATTTATCATAATGAGGATGAGCACTTTTCCATTGCCTTAATACATATTGTAGAAACGAATGAATCCATTGAAGAAAGCGAAATTGTCGTCAAAGGTCATTTCACTCGTCTAGATGAGAAAGAACATTACATTTTTTATGGGGACCTAATCCACCATCCTAAATTCGGTGAACAATATAATGTAGAACATTATCAAAAAGAAATCCCTACCTCAAAAGAAGGGGTCGTCCTGTATTTATCAAGTGATTTGTTTTATGGGATTGGAAAAAGGACTGCGGAACGAATTGTTGGTGTTCTTGGTGAACAAGCAATACCAAAAATTCTTCAAGACCCGTCTGTTTTACAAGATGTTCCTTATATGAAGCAAGAAAAAGCAGATCAACTAGTGGCAGATCTTAAAGAGCATCAGGGGTTTGAACATATCGTTATTTCGCTTTCTGAATATGGCTTTGGTTTACAGATGGCACAAAAGATTTACGAAACGTATCAAGATCGAGCTTTAGAAATCTTACAAGAAAATCCATATCAATTTGTTTTTGATATAAATGGGTTTGGTTTCAAACGTGCTGATGAAGTGGCAGCTAAACACAACATAGCCTTTGATCATCCAACACGTATTCAGGCCGCGTGCCTTTACACTCTAAATGAATGGTCTCAACAGGGGAATGTGTTCGCACCCTACGATGTGTTAGTTGAGGAAGTTCAAAACGTGTTAAATAATGACAGTTCTTCGGTTACATCTGACGTTATTTCCCGTGAAATTAATCAGCTTGCTGAAGAAGAAAAATTAATTCAAGAGGAAGGGAATATATATTTACCTTCCCTTTACTATGCTGAGTCAGGTTTTGCTGAGCAATTGCATCGGCTATTAATGGGGGAAGTGGAAGAAGAGTATTCCCAAGCAGAATTAATGAAAGTTGTTGGAGAAATTGAAGATGAGGAAGAAATCAGCTATGGGAAGGAGCAATTTGACGCAATTGAAAAAGCGCTACATTCAAATTTAATGATTCTAACAGGTGGTCCAGGAACTGGAAAAACAACCGTCATAAAAGGAATTGTAACTGCTTATGCAAAATTAAATCGTAAATCGTTAAAACCTGCTGATTACGATGCTGAAGAATCCTTTCCGTTTTTACTAACAGCTCCTACTGGACGTGCTGCGAAACGAATGAATGAATCTACAGGCATACCTGCTGTTACCATTCATCGATTATTAGGTTGGAATGGTGGAGAAACGTTTGAGCGAGACCAGGATCATCAATTAGATGGAAAGATTCTTATTATCGATGAATTTTCCATGGTGGATATTTGGTTAGCCAATCAGTTATTTAGGGCTATTCCTTCAGATATGCAAGTGTTACTCGTTGGAGATGAGGATCAGTTGCCTTCTGTAGGACCTGGTCAAGTTCTCTCTGATCTTCTTACAACGAACTTAATTCCTGCCACACAGCTCCAAGAAGTATATCGTCAAAAAGAAGGGTCAAAAATTATTCAGCTAGCCCATGATATGAAGCAAGGAAGATGTAATGCACAATCACTGGCTAAAGCAAAAGACTTTAATTTTATTTCTTGCGTAGAGCATCAAGTACTTCATGTTATTCAGACCGTGTATGAAAAAGCAATGGAAAAAGGGCACAGGTTAAAGGATATACAAATTTTGGCTCCCATGTATCGATCGAAAATTGGCATTCATCGACTCAATCAAGAAATCCAACAATTAGCTAACCCTCCTAGTCGGCAGAAAAGAGAAATGAAAACCAAAGAAGTCATTTATCGAACTGGTGACAAGGTCATTCAACTTGTTAATCAGCCAGAATCTGGAGTTTATAATGGAGATATAGGTGAAATCGCTGCAATCTTTAAAGAAGATGAGACAAAGGAACAAAAGGAAAAGCTTGTGGTGTCGTTTGAAGGTAAGGAAGTTGAATATTCACGTAAAGATTTAACTCAATTGATGCATGCGTATTGTACCTCCATACATAAATCCCAAGGCAGTGAATTCTCGATTGTGATTTTACCTGTTGTAAGAAGCTACTCAAGAATGTTGCGTCGTAATTTACTTTATACAGCTGTGACGCGAAGTAAGAGGTCTCTCATTATTTGTGGAGATGAACAAGCCTTCCGACGTGGTGTGGAAACAGTTGATACCAATCGTCGTTACACTTCTTTACATGAACGTATGGATGTTTTATTTAACCAAATCCCAACAGATGACAATGAAAATGAGGAAGAACTTTCCCCTTATGACTTTATGTGATCCGCACATACTATAGATGTTCACCTGTTTCGGTGAACCTACCATTGGGTGCCAATTTTCAACTTAAGATGTATGTTTTGGCAATGAGTTGGTAACAATGTCATGCAGAAGGAATTATTCGGTAAGGAGTGCCTGCTGTATGCATTGTCCAAATTGTAATCGTAAAGATATCGGTAAGATTGGAAGTAATCAATACTATTGCTGGAACTGTTTCATTGAGCTTTCTATTACAGATAATAAAGTTCATGTTCATCAGGTAGAAGAAGATGGTTCCCTAAGCTCTCTCGATGATTTATTTGGAGAAGAAGAACAAGCAGCCCAATGGTAAATCCATTTAGGGTGGTGAAGCGGATGAATAGAACATTCACATCTCTTGCAGCTCTTGGGGTAGGTGCCGCACTATACTCGAGGAGAAGACGAAGAGGTAAGAATAATAATTTCTTTTCTCAAAAATCAATGAAGCGTATGCGAAAGAGAGTACGAAAAGCATTTGAATAATGCAAATGGGGCAGACTGCTAGTAAAGAGTCTGCCTTTTTTACAAGGAAAGAAAGTTAATTATTTGCGCTTACATGTCTAGCTCCAGCGTTCATCGAGGCGTGTGAAAGGCGGTGTTTCCATTGGATAGTCAACAACAGGGTACAACAATGAAGTGGATTTATCGAAGCATCTTAACGTTATTAGTCCTGTTAATTGTCTTCTTACTCATGAAGTTATACCCTTTCTATGAAGCTTTTTTACAAATTATCTTAACGTTATTGATACCATTTATTATTTCCATGTTTCTTGCCTATTTACTTCATCCTATAGTAGAAGCACTTCATGAGCAACATTTGCCAAGATGGTTAGCGATTATGATCATTTATCTTTTCTTCTTTGGTGGAGTTGGATATGTTGTTTATAAAACATATCCGGTTTTTTTGAAACAGTTAAAGGATTTAATTCATAATATTCCTGGGTTTGTGGACACTTATCGAACGTGGATTTATAGTCTGTATGAAAAAACGTCTTTTTTACCAGAAACGGTTCATGATCGTATGGACAGCATCCTCTTAAATGTGGAAAGAATGGGTGAAGACGCAGTAGCTTCTATTGGTACTAAGTTGACAGGAGTATTTGATGTTGTCATTATCATTGCTGTCATTCCAGTTTTAGTTTTTTATATGCTAAAAGACTTTCCAATTATGAGAAATTTGTTATGGCAGTTCACACCTTCAAAGTACAGAAATGAAGGTAAAGAAGTGTTGAGTGAAATTGATAGGAGCCTAGGGGGATACATTCGTGGACAATTACTTGTTTGTTTCTTCGTAGGAATGATTTCTATTCTAATGTTATGGCTGATTGGTATGAAATATCCCCTTGTTTTAGGTGGAATAATGGGTATAACAAATGTTATTCCTTATTTCGGACCTATTTTAGGAGCTATACCAGCATTGATTATTTCGTTTACGATGGGAATAAAAATGGTCTTATTAGTAGGCATAATTGTGTTGATTGTACAGATTATAGAAGGAAATTTACTTTCTCCTTTTATAGTAGGGAAGAGTTTGCACATTCATCCTGTCCTCATTATTTTAGCATTATTAGTTGGCGAAGAGGTGGCAGGTATTATCGGAATGATTGTAGCCGTTCCAGTGCTTACTATAATTCGGGTAATCTTACATCACATTCGATTACATCGTCACAAGGTTTGACATTTAAACAAGAGTTCTCTATAATTTTTGATACCATATACTTAACAAATACCTAACTAATAAAGGTTAGTGAACTAAAGTTACGTTTATTAACGTGCATAGAAGAGTAATCTAATACAAAATACGAAGATGGATCGAGTACATGGCAGACCGTCCAAAATAGAGAGAAGCACCCTTGGCTGGAAGGTGCTTTGGATGAAGGGTCATGGAAGGCTAATCCGGAGTGCGGGTAATTTCCGCCGGTAGCGCGCCGTTATTGCGATGGAAGACAGTGTCTTCATTGAGTGATGAATGGATTTCCATTCATAACCAGGGTGGTACCGCGAATATCAACTCTCGTCCCTGCAGTTAATTGCAGGACGGGAGTTTTTTTATGTTTAATTTCGTGGGAAAACTCCATTTACAAATATATTAACCAACCTTATCCAAGGAGGAACATATTATGAAAACATTAACTTCTGCACAAGTTCGCCAAATGTTCTTAGATTTCTTCAAAGAAAAAGGGCATAGTGTCGAGCCGAGTGCATCCTTAGTCCCTCATGAGGACCCTACATTACTATGGATTAATAGTGGTGTTGCTACACTGAAAAAATATTTTGATGGACGAGTTATTCCTGATAACCCACGTATTGTAAATGCACAAAAATCAATTCGTACCAACGATATTGAGAATGTGGGAAAAACCGCCCGACATCATACTTTTTTTGAAATGCTAGGGAATTTCTCTATTGGTGACTATTTTAAAGAAGAAGCAATTGAACTAGGGTGGGAATTTTTAACGAGTCCTGACTGGATTGGGTTTGAACCAGCACGCTTAAGTGTGACGGTTCATCCAGAAGATGATGAAGCCTATGAAATCTGGAGAGATAAAGTTGGTGTGGACGAGGAACGAATCATCCGTTTGGAAGAGAACTTTTGGGACATCGGTGAAGGTCCAAGTGGTCCAAATACAGAGATTTTCTATGACCGCGGAGAAGAATATGGTAATGATCCAAAAGATCCTGAGCTATACCCAGGTGGAGAGAATGAGCGTTACTTAGAAATATGGAACTTGGTATTTTCTCAGTTCAATCATAATCCAGATGATACGTACACCCCTCTTCCTAAGAAAAACATTGATACAGGCATGGGATTAGAAAGAATTGTATCGGTTATACAAGATACTCCGACAAACTTTGAAACAGATTTGTTTAAACCAATCATCGAGCAAACAGAACAATTTGCAGATGGAAAGTATGGAGAGGATCCTGAAAAAGATGTAGCGTATAAAGTGATTGCGGACCATATCCGAACAGTGACCTTTGCTATAGGGGATGGTGCTTTACCTTCCAATGAGGGAAGGGGCTATGTTCTACGTCGTCTCTTAAGAAGAGCAGTTCGTTTTGCTAAACAAATTGGAATACAAAAGCCATTTATGTATCATCTAGTACCTCATGTAGCGGAGATTATGGAGGACTTCTACCCGGAAGTAAAAGAAAAGCAAGACTTCATCACAAATGTAATGAAAACCGAGGAAGATCGTTTCCATGAAACGCTGAATGATGGCCTTTCTAGATTAACAGATATCATTAAACAGGAAACCGAAAAAGGGAAGAATGTCTTTCCGGGTACTGAAGTATTCCGTCTATACGACACATATGGATTTCCAAAAGAACTGACGGAAGAATACGTCCACGATGCAGGCTTTATTTTAGATGAAGAAGGCTTTCAACAAGAAATGGAACGCCAGCGTGAGCGTGCCCGCAACGCTAGACAAAAAGTGGATTCTATGAGCGTTCAAGAAGGTGTACTAGGTGAAGTAACTGTAGAAAGTGACTTTGTAGGGTACAATGAAATAGAGACATACACTACTATTACAGAACTTGTGAAACAGAAAGCCTTTGCTTCAGAAGCTCATGAAGGGGAAGAGGTTTACCTTTTCCTAGAACAAACACCATTCTATGCTGAAAGTGGTGGACAGATTGCTGACAAAGGTTGGATTCAAACAGAAGAAGCGACATTGGCTGTTCAAGATGTACAAACAGCGCCTAATGGGCAAAATCTACACCACGCAATCGTTCAAGAAGGAGCCATTCGTAAGGGAGATCAAGTGAAGGCTAGCGTAGAGCGTTCTTCTCGTTCCCATACAGTGAAAAACCATACAGCTACCCATTTGTTGCATCAAGCTCTTAAAGATGTGTTAGGAGACCACGTTAATCAGGCAGGTTCAATGGTTTCACCAGATCGTTTACGTTTTGACTTCTCCCATTTTGGTTCTGTCACAACAGAAGAGCTAGAACAGATTGAAACCATTGTGAATGAAAAAGTATGGGAATCTATACCTGTAGCAATCGACTACCACTCTTTAGATGAAGCAAAAGAGATGGGGGCCATGGCACTCTTTGGTGAAAAATATGGAGATACCGTACGTGTTGTGAAAATGAATGATTACTCTGTTGAACTTTGTGGTGGTTGCCACGTTATGAACACAGCGGAAGTAGGGTTGTTTAAGATTGTGTCTGAGTCTGGTATTGGTGCTGGTACACGTCGTATAGAAGCTGTTACAGGTAAAGGCGCATACCAGTTTATGAACGGGAAGCAACAAATTCTCCATCAGGCTGCCGACTTATTGAAAACAAAACCAGAAAACGTACCGGAACGTATTGAAGGATTGTATCAGGAAATGAAAGATATCCAACGTGCGAAAGACTCCTATGCAGCAAAACTTGCTAATATGGAAGCTTCCTCCATTCTTGATCAGTTTGAAGAAGTAGAAGGGGTACACTTGCTAGCCAAGCAAGTCGACGTCTCTGATATGAATGCATTACGTAATATGGTAGATGATGTAAAACAAAAAATGACATCTGGTATTATTATCCTTTCAGCCGTAAATGATGGGAAAGTACAACTTGCAGCTGGTGTTTCAAAAGATTTAATCGAACAAGGATATCATGCAGGTAATTTAATCAAAGAAGTCGCTACACGCTGTGGAGGCGGCGGCGGAGGTCGTCCAGACATGGCTCAAGCAGGGGGTAAAAACCCTGAACAAGTCGAAGAAGCACTTTCCTATGCAAAAACATATGTTGAATCTGTTTCTTCGAGCCAATAATTCGTTATAATGGAATAAATACGTATACATTGTCAATTTCATGCTGCATACATGGAGGAGATAAGTGGGTACATCTATTAAAGAGGTGATTCGATGAGTTCCATGGACAAGACCATGAAATTTAATTTCGCAGAAGAACCATTTGATGATAACGTCAAAGAGGTATTACTTTCTGTTCATGAAGCGTTAAAAGAAAAAGGCTATAATCCTATCAATCAAATTGTAGGATATCTTTTATCAGGGGATCCAGCTTATATCCCTCGTCATCAAGATGCGCGAAATATGATTCGTAAAATAGAACGTGATGAGCTAATCGAAGAATTAGTCAAATTTTATCTTGAACAACAACAGCAACAAGAGGAGTAACATGAAGATAATCGGGTTAGACGTTGGAGAAAAAACGATAGGCCTCGCAGTAAGCGATGCATTTGGTTGGACTGCACAAGGCATTACAACACTTTACTGGGAAGAAGGCGACTATGAAAAAGCTTTTAAAGAACTAGACCCATACATGAAATACCATGAAGTGGAAAGGCTAGTTGTTGGACTCCCGAAAAACATGAATGGTACGATAGGCGAACGTGGAGAAGCTTGTCAGGAGTTCGCGGAGAAGCTTCGAGAATATTACAACCTCCCAGTAGACCTATGGGACGAGCGTTTAACGACGATGGCTGCTGAACGGGTTTTATTAGATGCAGACATGAGTCGTGGCAAACGAAAAAAAGTAATTGATAAAATGGCAGCTGTAATTATTCTACAGGGCTATTTAGATTCGAAAGGATAGGTGACAACATGGCACTAGAAGAAAAAGAGCGCATTATTATCCCAGATGAAAACGGGGAAGAACATTTATTTGAAGTATTATTTAAATTTGATGTAGACCAGACAGGTCACTCTTACATCGCTGTTGTTCCAGTAGAGCAACAAGAGACAGAAGAAGTAGAAGTATTTGCATTCCGTTATGAAGAAAAAGATGATGATGAAGACGATCTAGCCCTTTATCAAATTGAAACAGATGAAGAATGGGAAATGGTTGAGGAAGTATTAAATACCTTCACAGAAGATGACGAATAAATTGCTAAAAAGAGCCTGCCGTTGGTAGGCTCTTTTTATATCTGTTAGATAGTGGATTTATTATTCCATAATAGCCCCATTATCTTGAAGGCTTGAGTTCGAGATAATTTCTTTTTATTCGTTATAAAAGGGATGATTTCGACTCTTTAGTTAGAAAAATATGTGGCCTCGGGAACACCTCTCGTCCTGTTGCGAGCTGGTAAATTGGGGCGGTCGCTCCTATTTTTTAAAAGTAGCTCCTGTTTTTGATTCTCGCTCCGAAAGCAGGGAAAGTCGCTCCAGAGCCGATGTTTTAACGCGCTACATCCTGTAGCAAACTCCACCGACCTCACGTCATGTGAGGCCGCAGGAAAGCGAGCTAATTCCCGGCCCACCACTTAACACAACGGAAACACCTCACTCTCCCTAAAACTATCTCGATTTTAGGTGTTCCACATTATGCCTCTTTACCTGAATAAACTTTTGTTCTTTAGTTTCCATATAGAAAAATAAATGATTACCATAGCTTTTCTATATAGAAATATGATGGGTACATAGATTCAAATATTCCCATCAAACTCACACATCATAGGCTTAATAATTGTATAAATGCTTTTCTTCTATACAAATTCACACTAAATAATGGATAGTGCTTGTCATTTTATAGTATAATGGAGCGGATGAAAGGAGGAATTGTCATGACTCCGTCGAAAAAAGACGACCAAAAAAATGAAAACCAATCAAAACGAACAGATGAAGCTCGCACTGTACGAAAAATAGTTGGAATTACATTAACAGCTCTCGTACTTGCGATTATTATAGTGGGGGTATCTGGCTATGTATATATTAACTCCGCATTAAAACCTGTTGATCCTAGTGATGAAGAAAAAAGAGAAGTTAAAATTCCTATCGGTTCTTCTGTATCTGAAATATCTAAGATTCTAGAAAAGAATGAGGTTATAAAAGATAGTCGAGTATTTCGCTTTTATATTAAATTTAAAAATGAATCAGGGTTTCAGGCAGGAGAATATCAATTCTCTTCTGCGATTACGATGGATGAACTAATATCTGCTCTTAAAACTGGTAAAGTGATGAAGGAACCTGTATTAACTGTAACGATTCCTGAAGGGAAGACCATTGATCAAATCGCGGATATTTACTCTAAGAAAACAGATATTGAGAAGGAAGAGTTCTTAGAGAAAGTAAATGATGTAGAATATATTCAAACATTGATTAATCAACACCCTAGTATTCTCTCAGAAGCTGTACTAGACCCAGAAATTCGAACACCACTAGAAGGATACTTATTTGCTGCCACCTACCAATTTTTCGAAGAAAGTCCTTCTACAACAAAGATTGTAGAGAAGATGATAAAGAAAACGGAAAGTATTGTCACCCCCATGTTAGGTGGTATTAAAGAACAAGGTTTGACGGTCCATGAAGCAATCACTATGGCCTCTCTGATTGAAAATGAAGCTAGAACGAAAGAAGATCGAAAGAAAATTTCAGGTGTTTTTTACAATCGTCTTGAAGATGATATGGCTCTTCAAACAGATCCAACTGTCTTATATGCTTTAGGAAAGCATAAGGACAGGGTGCTACACAAAGATTTAGAGGTAGAGTCCCCTTATAACACATACCAAAATAAAGGGTTACCTGTAGGTCCAATCTCAAACTTTGCTAAGAATTCTTTACAAGCAGTTGTGGAACCTACCTCATCAGACTACTTCTATTTTGTAGCTGCTCCAGATGGTGAAATATATTATGCAAAAGATTTTGAGGCACATAAACAACTAGTAGATAAACATTTAAATTAAGGAATATACGAAAGGAATGCGATTATGGACTCGCATTCCTTTCTTTAGTTATGCTACAATTATAGGGTTGTATTGACATATCCTATAAATTGTTGTGCAATTCCTAAAGGAGGTATATGGATGTTAGATGACATTCAATTAGATTACTTACGGTCAACTATTGAACAAAAAGATACATTTACTCAGTCATTAGAAGAGTATGCTTGGAAAAATGACATACCTATCATGGATCCTTTAGGAATGGATTTTGTTCAACAAATGATACGTATAAAACAACCAAAGCGAATAGTAGAGATTGGTACGGCCATAGGCTATTCTGCTATACAAATGGCAAGAAGTGTAAAAGACGTTATGATTACAACAATTGAAAGAGATAAGAACAGATATAACGAAGCTCTTCAGAACATAGAGCATGCTGGTTTGTCTCATCGCATTCAAGTCGTATTTGGCGATGCGTTAGAAGTCATGGGAGACATTGAACAGTATGGTCCTTTTGATGTTTTATTTATCGATGCGGCAAAAGGACAATATCAACGCTTTTTTGAAGGATACACTACCTATCTAAATTCTGAGGGAATCGTGTTATCAGACAATGTCCTGTTTAAAGGATACGTAGCCGACAACCCAAATGATGGTTCCAATAAAGCCAAAATTGCAAATAAAATTCGTGCTTATAATGAATGGCTCACGGAACATCCTCATTATAAAACAACCATTTTACCAATTGGTGATGGAATCGCAGTAAGTGTGAAGAGGTGAATGATATGACGAAACCTGAGTTGCTAGTCACTCCAACTAGTGTGAATGATATCTCTGTATTAACTGAGGCCGGAGCAGATGCTTTTCTAGTAGGTGAGGAGTATTTCGGCTTACGATTAGCAGGTGAATTTGATAGAAACGATATACAAAAAACAATTGAAATAGCTCATGAAAAGGGAAAAAAAGTTTATGTAGCAATGAATGCTATCTTTCATAATGAAAAAGTGGATTCACTTGCTGATTACATTCATTTTGTGAAAAATGCAGGAGCAGATGCTATCGTTTTTGGAGATCCTGCAGTGTTAATGACTGCAAGAGAAGTAGCACCAGATATGAAGCTACATTGGAATACGGAAACCACAGCTACAAACTGGTACACATGCAATTACTGGGGCCGTAAAGGTGCCTCACGTGCAGTACTTGCTCGAGAACTTAATTTAGATTCAGTAGTTGAAATTAAGGATCATGCTGAAGTAGAAATCGAAGTTCAAGTGCATGGTATGACCTGTATGTTCCAGTCGAAACGAATGTTACTAGGTAATTATTATCGTTACCAAGGTAAAACGATGGAAATTCAACGCCAGGGCCAAGAAGAAAATCTGTATCTTTATGATCAAGAGAGAGATAATTCTTATCCAGTATTTGAAGATGAAAATGGAACTCACATTATGAGTCCTAACGATATTTGTATGATAGATGAGTTAGATGAATTAGTTGAAGCAGGTATTGACTCGTTGAAAATAGACGGAATTCTAAAATCTTCTCAGTACTTGCAAGCTGTAACAGAAGCTTATCGAAAAGCTATTGATGCCTTATTAGAAGATGAAGATGCCTATTTTGATATAAGAGAAGACTTATATCATAACATAGCAGACATTCAACCTAAAAACCGCCCATTAGATACAGGCTTCTTCTTTAAAGAAACGGTGTATTAAGGAGGTATGAACGTTGGCTCTAGAGCAAATTTCAAAAGTTATTGATGGAAAGAGAAAGATTGTTAAAAAGCCTGAACTTCTTGCACCTGCAGGGAATCTTGAAAAATTGAAAATTGCTGTTCGTTACGGAGCAGATGCAGTATTTATTGGTGGGAAGGATTTTGGTTTGCGTTCAAATGCTGATAATTTCTCCATTGAGGAGATGGCTGAAGGAGTAGAATTCGCAAATTCATTTAATGCTAGAATATATGTAACCACTAATATATATGCTCACAATGAAAATATGAGTGGTTTAGAAGAGTATCTAAAGGATATACAAGGAGCAGGTGTATCTGGAATTATTGTAGCTGATCCTTTAATTATAGAAACATGTAAACGTGTAGCTCCTAACCTTGAGGTGCATTTAAGTACTCAACAGTCTCTTTCTAATTGGAAGGCTGTTCAGTTTTGGAAAGAAGAGGGACTAGAGCGTGTGGTTACTGCTCGAGAAACAGGGCATGAAGAAATTAAGCAGATGAAAGAAAGAGTGGATATTGAAATTGAAGCATTTATTCATGGAGCTATGTGTATTTCTTATTCAGGTCGTTGTACATTGAGTAATCATATGACAGCACGAGATTCAAATCGAGGCGGTTGCTGCCAATCTTGTCGTTGGGACTATGACTTGATGGTAGATACGGGCAATCAACAACAAGAAGACCAAGCAATGTTCACCGATCCTTCTGCACCTTTTGCCATGAGCCCTAAAGATTTAAACTTAATCATGTCTATACCGAAGATGTGTGATATTGGTATTGATAGTCTGAAAATAGAAGGTAGAATGAAATCCATTCACTATGTAGCTACTGTAGTTGGAGTATATAGAAAGGTGATTGACGCCTACTGCGACAACCCTGATAACTTCCAAATCAATCCTAAATGGGTTGAGGAGCTTGCAAAATGTGCAAACCGTGATACAGCTTCTGCGTTTTATGAAGGTACACCAAGCTATAAAGAGCAAATGTATGGGGAAGATAACCAAAGCCGCAAAACGAACTATGTGTTTTCTGGATTGGTACTAGACTTTGATCTTGAAACAAACATAGCTACCATCCAACAACGTAATTACTTTAAACCTGGGGATACGATTGAGTTTTTTGGACCAGAATCAGATGGGTTTACTCAAATAGTAGGAACTATATGGGATGAGAAAGATAATCAAATGGAAGCCGCTCGTCATCCACTACAAATCGTCAAAATAAAAGTAGATCAACCCGTTTACCCATATAACATGATGCGTAAGAATAAGGGAAAGGAGCACCAAACATCATGAGTGATAAGCCAGTTGTAATAGGAGTTGCAGGAGGTACAGGTTCAGGTAAAACGACTGTGACCAGATCAATAAATCAACAATTTACCAATAAAACAATTTTAATGATGGAACAAGATTTCTATTATAAAGATCAAACTCATCTTCCATTTGAAGAACGATTGAAGACAAACTATGACCACCCACTTGCTTTTGACAATGACTTGTTGATAGAACATATTCAAAAACTAATTAATCGTGAGTCTATTGAAAAGCCTGTTTATGATTATAAGCTTCACACACGCTCAGATGAGGTTATCCAAACAGATTCAAAAGACGTTATTATTCTAGAAGGTATTATGGTTTTAGAAGATACTCGTCTTAGAGATTTGATGGATATTAAGGTTTTTGTTGATACAGATGCAGATGTGCGTATTATTCGTCGGTTATTGCGTGATATTAAAGAAAGAGGTAGAACAATTGATTCAGTGATTGAACAATATGTTAACGTCGTTCGCCCAATGCATCTTCAATTCGTAGAGCCAACCAAACGCTATGCAGATATTATTATTCCTGAAGGTGGACAAAATCACGTTGCTATTGATTTATTGTCTGCTAAGATTAAAACTATTCTAGAAGAAAAGTCGTACAGCAATTAACCAAGAATTAGTAAAAAGATATTGAAAACAGAATGAAAATCTGCCATTATATGTGGTAGTAGTTCTAGAACACCAACTTACTATATAAAATGGATACATGCAATATTTGAGCGCACAGCTATGTGCCGCTCATTTTTATATAGGGATTTGGAGATTTCTTTTCATAGGAATTAAGGAGTGAATGAGAAAATGGCTGAAGAAAAAAGTTACTATATGACAGACGAAGGTAAAGAAAAGTTAGAACAGGAATTGCACTATCTAAAAACAGAAAAACGTCAAGAAGTAGTCGAGCGCATTAAAATTGCACGAGGATTCGGAGACCTTTCAGAGAACTCTGAGTATGATGCTGCTAAAGATGAACAAGCATTTGTAGAGTCCCGTATCGCTAGTGTAGAAAATATGATTCGTAACGCAGTGATTATTGAAAATGATGCAGGGAATAAAAATGAAGTATCATTAGGTAAATCGGTTACGTTTCAGGAGCTTCCTGATGGGGATGAAGAAACCTATAAAATCGTAGGAAGCGCTGAAGCTGACCCATTCGAAGGAAAAATCTCAAATGAATCACCGATGGCAAAAAGCTTAATTGGTCGTGAAGTTGGTGAAGAGGTTACTGTCGCCACTCCTGGTGGAGACATCGATGTAAAAATTGTAAAAGTTGAATAGGTGACAACTTATTCATCACCTTATGAGCCTAGCACATGTGATTTATGTGCTAGGTTTTTTCATGAGAAGGCTTACCAGCTCGCCCGCAGGAAAGCGAATTATTTCACCGTAACCCCCTTCCACTTTTCAAGTATCGGACCCATCACCTTTTGAATATATCTCGACTCCAAGTCTTCAAGATAATGGGGCTATTGCGGAGTATTAGCTGAACTATTACCCCAAGCCGAGTAATGGCTATCGGACCCGCGGCCAAATGTTTTATGTCTCCCGAAAGGACATATAAGCCCTTATTTTTAGTGAAAACCCTCTTTAGGTAGATCTTACGGACAAATAAAACTTTATTTTTTACAAACAGCGAACTAAATGTCCATTAGCTTTCTTGCCACAGAATTTTTTGTTATGAACCAATTGTTATACTAGAACATACTAGGGTGTAGACCCGTCAGAAGATATTCAAATACCTCAACCTCTCTAACTTCGCAATGTTTCCGTTTCTCCCAACATCGCAGGAGTTGTTCCACGGCCACCTTTATTCTAACTAAATCTACGAAAACATCGCTCTTTCTGTGCGATCACCAAATTTATCTCAACTTCAAGTCTTCAAAATTATGCCTCGATTATTGAATAACTTTTAATAACTATTTTTCTCTAGCGCCTTATCTTTTAATGGCTCTTATCGAAACGTTTAATTGCTATTATCGCTGGTGATAATGGTGAAGAGGTGAGGCCAATGAAAAGCACTCGAATAAAAGGGATTGCAGTCGTCCTGTTGATTAGTTTTGCCCTTATCCTTTACCGATTAGCTGATTTACAACTATTCAGCTCAGAGGATTTTGGTCGTGAAGGGGTTAACTTACTAGAGAAAAGTGTAGAGCAGAGAACTCAACAACTATCCATTAACGATGGAAGAGGTCATTTTATTGACCGAAACCAGATTGAGTTAACAAAACCAAAAGAGCATGATATTGTTTTTTTTCCTTTTTTAAGAGATATGGATTATCCTTTAGAAGAAGTATCAGATACACTTGGAATCCCTGATTATAATTTAAATTATTACATAAAAAATACAGAAGATCCCTTTTATATATCAGATATACTGAATGAAGAGGTAACTGAGGAAATGTTTACGACGCTTAAAGAGTTAAACTATCCAGGAATTTATCCTGTCGAGCGTAACCTTGAAGAAGATCCAGTGTATGCATCTCATTTTCTAGGTCTAGTAAGAGAAAAGGAAGGGAAAGAGGAATCCACTTCCACATTTTCTACAAGAGGTATTTCAGGTTTTGAGGCTGTATTTGAGCCTTTTCTAGCAACAAACGGAGAAGAAAAGCTCTTGTATCATGTCGACGCACATGGTGATCCATTATTCGGTCTCAATGTTAAATACCAAGGAGTGCAGGATGCTTTTTATCCGGTACAGGTCCAAACGACAATTGATATTGATATACAGAAAGAAGGAGAACGTATCCTAGAACAGCAAGGTATAAAAAAAGGAGGGTTAGTACTATTGGATGTACAGTCTAGAGATATCTTATCTATGGTGAGTAGACCGCAAATTAATTATGAGAATCCATATTTAAACGAAAACGACTCCAAGGATGACACGTTACACAATTACATGCTAAAGGCGCATTTTCCTGGGTCTGTATTCAAGACGGTTATTGCTGCTGCTGCTATTGAACACCCTTCTATTAATATTCATCGTATGTTTAACTGTGACCTTGGTATTAAAGAAGATGTTCCACCCGAAAGAGAATTGGGGATGCTCAGCTTCACAGAAAGCTTTGCTCAGAGTTGTAATCGGACCTTTGTGGAGATCGCACAAGAAATGATGGAAGAAGACCCTGAAGTGATTGATCATTATGTGGAGAAATTAGGCCTTAATGGGACTGTCGGCTGGAAGGGAGATGTGTTTCATTTCAAGGAATTTAGCCAGTTTCCTAAAGAAGAGGCCACAACTATATGGGCGCAAGATAATCATAAGCGAGACGCTAACATGATTGCTAATACGGCCATAGGTCAACAAAATGTAAAAGTTACACCACTGGCAGTAGCTAACATGATGGCTACTATTGCTTCGGATGGAATGAAAAAAGAAGTACGCGGTGCTTCTAGAGTGCTATACAAAAATGGTGCTCCCATGGCAACATTTGAGGAGCATCCAATTGAAGAGAATCGTCTCTCCTCTTATAGTGCTCTTCGCTTGCGAGAGTTAATGTATGAAGTAGTGAATAGTAAGGACGGAACAGGTAACGTTCTTCAAGGTTTGGGGGTTTCTGGGAAATCAGGAACAGCAGAAGTTGGTCCAGGCATAGAACCATATCGATGGTTTGCTGGATTTTTCCCTTATGAGCAACCACGTTATGCCATGGTCGTTGTGGACCTTGATTCAAATGATTCCGATGCTACCTATGCTGTATATAGAAAAATGGTGGAATATCTTAATGAAAAGACCTTCTAATCTAACATGGTAAGAAGGTCTTTTGTTTATACAAATGAGAAGGGTATTCTTTTAATAAATACTCTTTTAAAAACACTTCTTTATCAGTAGAAAGGACAAATTCAAACACATGCTTTTCTGTAATCTTATAGAGTTCCAATAAACTTCCATCAAAAAAGTGCACTGTAAATATTTGATTCACCTTGTCATAACCTACTTCTTCAAAGGTTGATAAGTTCCACATCTCTCGACTAAACTTCGATGATTTCACTCTATTCCACCTCTTTCGCAGAATTTGTATATATAGTTCATTATATTACACATTATTCTGAAAAATTCCTTCTTCGTTACAAAAAAAGTCCAAAAACGACAGGTAAATATAAAATTCATCATTCGTGAAGCATTGGTTCTGTTTTTAACCCATAGTATAATGTAGCAAAGGGGGATGGAATGATGGATAATGGATCTAGAATAAACCGCTTTGATAAAAAGCGAAGAAGTACAAAACTAATCACAACTCTCGGTATTGTAGGTGGTGTGCTAGCAGCAGTATTGTTGCTTATACTAATCTTGCCTTTTGGAGAGAATGGTACACCGGCTGCAAGCGATGAAAATGAAAAAGAAACGAAGAATGAAGAAAGCAATCAGAGCAAATCGAATGAGGAAACGGACACTTCTAAATCTGAAGAAAACGAGCAGGAGGGCCAATCCTCTTCAGAAAATGATGGTACTTCAAAGCAAGAGGAAGAACAAACTGATTCAACAGATAAAGAGAGTGATAAGAAATCAAACGATAAGGAAAATGAATCAGAAGAAGATAATACCAATTCAGAAGAAATCACTACAGAATCAGATGATCCAAATGTTGTGAAAACAATCAAAAAGGACTGGGAGCCAATAGTTACCGATCAAGAAGGCAATCACACAACAACCTACACAGAAGGTACGAAAGATTGGAAGGAAATGGAGGCTTCCTTTCGTAAAGCAACAGGGCTAAGTGAAGGGAATATGATTAATTGGTGGACTACAAGAGGGAAAGATAGTCAAAGCGTTGTTGGTACCGTAACGAATAATGCTCAAACAAAAGTGTACCGCGTGTATTCTACCTGGGTTGAAAATGAAGGGTGGAAACCAGTAAAAGTTGAGGAATTAAAAGAAAACGACAAAAAGAATAACCATAAAGAAACAAATCAAGAAGAACAAAATGAAGAAGCTAATGAAGAGGAAGAGCAGTAAGGAGAGAAGACAATGACAATAGGTATAATCGGTGCAATGGATGAAGAAATTCGCATTCTTTCTCATGAGATGGATATTCAATCTAAAGAAACCATCGCAAGTTGTGTGTTTTACAAAGGTACACTTGAAGGGAAGGAAATTGTATTAACAAAGTCTGGTATAGGAAAAGTAAATGCAGCTATGGCAACTAGTATTTTGCATGAACGGTATCAACCTTCCCATATTATCAACACTGGATCAGCTGGGGGATTTGCAAAGGAACTCAAAGTTGGGGATTTAATTATTTCTTCTGAGGTCCGTCATCACGATGTAGATGTAACAGCTTTTAGTTATGAGTATGGACAAGTTCCTGATATGCCAGCTGCTTACATACCTGATGAGAAGCTTGTACAGGTTGCTGAGGAAGCTACAGAAGAATTGCATGATATTCATAGTGTAAGAGGATTGATTGCTACAGGAGATGCCTTTATGCACGATCCAGCTAGAGTAGAGTTTGTACGAAGCAAATTCCCACTATTACAAGCGGCAGAGATGGAAGCTGCAGCTATTGCGCAAGTTTGTGTTCACTATCAGACTCCCTTTGTAATTATACGGTCTCTATCAGATATTGCTGGCAAGGAGTCAAGTGTATCCTTTGATCAATACCTAGCGACAGCAGCTAAACATGCAGCTACACTCATACAGAGCATGCTTAAGAATCTATAGTATTTCCATGATTTACTAGACTCTCGCCTTCATTATACATGTTATCATGCTAAAAGAGGGAGAGGTGGTAAAGTGGAAAACATGACAAAAGAATTAAAAGCCAAAATAGAAGATTATAAGCGTTTTATCTTAACATTAATTATTTTAAGCTTCTATTTTTATATAGGTACATTGATTACCACTTATATTCATCCGAACAAATTTAACTCCATATTATTAATGTTGACAGGTGTTAGTATAGTAGCATCTATGCTATTTGTAGTGAAATGGAAGAAGTACTATAAACAGTATCAAGAGCAACACCAAGAATAAGGAAGTAGGTAGAAGCGCGAGGGGCTAATTCAATGTCTCTCGTGTTTTTTTGTGTCAAAAACAGATGACACAAAATCTCCCGAACTCAAAAAGTTCGGGAGATTTGTTAATAATAGTACCGGTAATAATAAAAGCCACCAAGTACAAGCAATAGGATTAACAATACCACAACCAAACCTAAGCCGTATCCTCCATAGTATGGTCTATAGCCACATGGTAGTGGATATGCTGAATAAGGATATCCACAGTCTCCAAAGCCGTACATGCACTCTCACCTCATTAACCTGTATAGTTATGATTAGGGTATGTGCGGAGGTGAAAATCTGTATAGGGAATAGCCTATATAGCTAGGAAGAAGATTTATTTTTTTCTTTGCGATAGAATTCATGAAAAATCTTCATTAATGCTCTTTTCTCGATGCGAGATACATAACTCCTTGAGATTCCTAGTTTTTTTGCGATTTCTCGTTGAGTCAATTCATCTTTCAATCCTAGACCATACCTACCAATGATAACTTCCTTTTCACGGCTATCTAAAATTTGTAAGTATTCTTGTATTTTCTCAACTTCCATATTTAACTGGATTAACTCTACAACATCTGCATTTTCCGCTTTAAGAATATCGATTAAGCTAATTTCATTTCCCTCTTTGTCTTGGCCAATTGGGTCTTGTAAGGAAACATCCTTTTTTGTCTTTTTTAAGGCTCGTAAATGCATCAATATCTCATTTTCAATACAACGTGCAGCATACGTTGCAAGTTTTGTTCCCTTTCCTGGAGAGAAGCTTTCTATTCCTTTAATTAACCCTATCGTTCCAATGGAAATTAAGTCTTCATTGTCCTCGCCTGTATTCTCAAATTTTTTGACAATATGAGCGACAAGACGAAGGTTATGTTCAATTAAGCGGTTTCGAGCATCTTCATCTCCTTCTTGCATGGCTTCTAGACATTTTGTTTCTTCTTCTGAACTAAGTGGTTGTGGGAAGGCATGATTTTTAACATAAGATACAAAGAAGATCGTTTCTTTAACAAGATAAACCAAAGCGGACACTAAACTAGACAAACGCATGCACCTCCACCATTCATTTAGGCCATAGCCTATATAGTAACCTTATGCAACACGTTTTTCGATTGTGTCTGTCCAGTATAGAAAAGTATGAGTAAAGGATTTAATTCAAGCTATATAAAAAGAGAAATGTAATCATAAATATAAAAACGAGGTTTTCTATTCGCTAAAAGACCTAAATAAAATGTAAGATCTTTTGATTACCTTAGTCAGAAGGATGCTATGGAAGAAACATTTTATTCTGTATTGTTCAAAATGGAATGATTAATTATCATGTTGCAATTTGTGTAAGAGGGATGGAAAGATTGAATAGGAAACAACTAGCTTTTACTATCGATTTAAGCTTAATTAAGAAGAATATTAAAGCTGTGCTTATTCTCCACATTCTATTATGCTTTCAATTGGAATAACAAAAAACTAACAGGATTACAAAATAAAAAGCATTCTACTGAGCGAGTAGAATGCTTTTTGTATGAATTACGATTGTTGTTCTTCTGATTTAAATGCTTTATCATAATCGTCTTTTATGCTTTGGTCCCATAGTCGCACACCGCTTCGATAAGCAGCTCGTGAGATCATGTGCCCTGATACAGGAGCTGTTATCAGGACAAAGATAATCCCAAGGATGAGCTTACCACTAACAATTCCATATTCAATATACATAAATAGGAACGACCCAATCATAATTCCAGCTACCCCTAAGGTTGCGCCTTTTGTTGCAGCATGTAGACGAGTGTACACATCTGGAAATCGTAATATTCCAATAGAGCTTGAAATAATAAAGAAAGTTCCAGACAGTAGGAAAAGCATGATCACGATGTCCCATATGATTTCAATCCATGTCCCGCTCAATGATAACACCCTTTTCCAAGAATTTTGCGATAGCAACGGTTCCTATAAACAACAGGATACCAATCAGTAATATAATATCATTTAGCTTAGTAGTAACAAGATAAATGGCAAGCAATCCTGCCAATCCCATAAGATTGATACCGATTGTGTCTAGCGCAACGGCTCGATCTGGATTAGTTGGCCCCTTTATAGCTCGATAGAGCAGAATGAATATAGAAATAGAGACTCCGACAATGCAAATTTCAGTGACAATTTTTAATAAAGCTTGCGTCATTTCTAGGGCTTCCATGCTATCTTGTCACCTCCTTAATTGCCTTTTCAAAGGAATCTTTGATTGAGTTAATCTCTTCTTCGACATCCTCTATATTCATCGCATGTACGTAAATATAGGAGTGGTCGTTTGATACAGCAATGGATAGAGTACCAGGAGTAAGTGTAATAAGGTTGGCTAGTAGTGTAATTTCCCAATTGCTTTTTAAATCGATTGGCAATGCAAAGATACCTGGTTCCATGTCCAAGTTTGGCTTATATACCCATTTTACGATTGAGATATTGGATAGCAAAAGCTCTTTAATAAATAGCAATACTAAATAGATAATCTTCATGACACGCTTCATGTAAAATTCGTCTGGGATAAATCGCTGTAATAGAAACAGCATAAAGATTCCAATCAGATACCCTACAACGAAATTGCTAAAGTGATAGCTTTCATTTAAGAACATCCACATGAGCGCGATAGTAATATTTAATACAATCTGAAAAGGCATATTAGGTCTACTCCTTTAACACGGAATCGATGTATTGAGATGGGTCTAATAAATATGTGGAGATGTCTTCAACCATTGGATACACATATTCAGCTCCAACTCCGAGAAAAACAGAAAAGGCGACAAGGAAAGCTATTGGCCACGCGTACGCTCTTGATTTTATGCGATTTGGCGTAATGGTATCGTCCTTTTCACCCCAAAACGCTTGTATGAATATACGAATCATGGAGAATAGAATCAAAAGGCTTGTGATTAAGCCAATGATGACAATAGCAATTTGATCTTGGGCGAGCCCTTCTTGTAATAGTAATAATTTACCTATAAAGCCACTAAATGGAGGGATACCAGCCAACGTAAGTGAAGCCACAAAGAATAACCAACCTATAACAGGATAATGATGAATCAGACCTCCCATTTTTCTTAAGTCGCTTGTGCCAGTTATAGCTACAATGGCACCTACAATCAAGAAAAGTGTCCCTTTAACAATCATATCGTGCAATAGATAATAAATAGAACCTGAAATAGAAGCTTCTGTGTATAGTCCTATTCCCATAAGCATAAATCCAACTGCCGGAATAATGTTGTATGAAATAATTAACTTAATATTATTGGTGGATAGCGCTCCAATAACGCCTGAAATCATAGTTAGAGCAGCTAACCATAAGAAAAATTGATGCGTGATATCAATCTCATAGACAAAGATGGTTGTGAACACACGTAATATAGAGTAGATTCCAACTTTTGTTAGCAACGCACCAAATAAGGCTGATACTACTGGGTTAGGCACAACATATGATTTAGGAAGCCAATAGTAAAGTGGAAAAACAGCTGCTTTTGTTGCAAACACGAAAAACAACAGAATGGCTATGGTCGTAAGAATACCTCTTTGTTCTACTTCTTGAACACGCTCAGCGATTTGAGCCATGTTAACCGTTCCTACGACAGAATATAAAAAGGAAACCACGGTAACGAACAGGATAGAAGAGAATAGATTAATTAATACATATTTAATCGATTCTCGTAACTGAATCTTACCACCGCCTAGAACGATAAGGGCGTAAGAGGCCATTAATAACACTTCAAAAAATACGAATAGGTTGAATAAATCGCCAGTTAGAAATGCACCTGAAACGCCAGTGATTAGTAAGAAAAAGAATGTATAGAAATAGAAGTTTTCTTGTTGTTGACTTAGACTTTTTCTTGCAAAGAATACACAAGCTACTGCAATTATATTGGTTGTAATAACTAGAAGGATAGAAAGCATATCGGCTACTAGAACGATTCCATATGGTGCTTTCCAACCACCTGTTTCTAAAATGATAGATCCATTTTGAAAGACCAAGTACCCAATATAAGAGACAACAACTAAGTTACTAATGGATACGATAATAGAAAAGATACGGACCATTTTTGTTTTGTTATGAATAAAAGCTGCAAAAATCCCAGCTAATAACGGTATTAAAATTGGTAAGACGGCTAAATTACTCATAATCGCTACCCCTTAATTCTTCCATATTGTCGGTTTCGTTTAATAATGAAGCTCTGTAGGCTAACACTAGCAAAAAGCTTGTAACTCCGAAACTTATGACGATGGAGGTTAGAATGAGTGCTTGAGGAAGAGGGTCTACGTATTTTTCAACACCCTCTACTAATATCGGTGGTTTCCCACGTTTTAACTTACCCATCGTTAAAATAAATAAATGGGCTCCATGGGAGAGTAAGGCTGTTCCGATAATAATTCGTAACATTTGTTTTTGTAATAAATTATAGATACCAGTTGCAAATAAAATACCAGCTAACATTGAAGTGATAATTTCCATATTATTTCGCCTCCTTCTTACGGCGAAGTTTAATCATTCCATATATCCCTAAAGCTGCTATTCCTAAAACGGCAATTTCAAATAGCGTATCTAGTCCACGCATATCAACTAAAATAACGTTTACGACGTTACTTCCTCCACCCAACGATTTAGATGTTTCCAAGAAATAATCTGAAATAGGGTCAAACCATTTGCTAGTATAGGATGAAATCCCAACAAGGGTCATCATACCTCCAAAAGATATTGAAATTGCGGCATTCATAAAGATAGACCCTTTTGATTCATTTCGTTTTTCTAACTTCGGTAGATGCATGAAGACAAGAAGGAATAGAGCCACAGTTACAGTTTCAATAATCAACTGTGTTAACGCAAGGTCTGGAGCTCGGTATAAAACGAATAGAATCGATAGTCCATATCCTACTACGCCTAAAATAAGAATGGCAGCAATGCGGTTATTCGTAAAAATGGTAGCAATAGAAGCTAGAACCATCATACCTACAACTAGTAACTCAGGTAACCTTATTTTTGCTAGGTCAGTAGCATCAAGGTTTATGCCATTTGTAATGACAATCATGCTTATAGTGCCAAAAATAATCGCAATTAATATGAGCTGAACATAAAGTTTTAGCGAGCCAGTCATATAGGTTTTGGTGATTTTCGAAGAGAAGCGTTCCGTTCGATCAACCAACCAATCATAAACACGATTGAAACTTAACTTACCAGGAATCACATTGTAGATAGAATTCCAACGTTTACGCGTTAGTACAAGAAGGGTTCCAAGACCTACGACAGCAAGGGACATGAATAACGGAGTTACGAATCCATGCCAAAAACTAATATGTTTATGGCTTTCATGGCCACTAATGGCTTCAGCTGCATGAGCTAAGAAGGACCCATTCACTAGATGTGGGAACAAGCCAATGACAATAATTCCAATAACTAAGATGATAGGGGAAATGAGCATTCCAATTGGTGCTTCATGTGGTTTTTGAGGTAGCTCCTCTTTTTTATATTCACCACGAAACGTACCGAAGACAAGGTACATGGAATATACAAATGTAAAAATACTACCAAGTACCGCTAAGAATGGGATTGCTGTTGCTAATCCTTGAGCGATTCCACTATATTCTCCTAATTCCAGGGAATATTTAAAGAACATTTCCTTACTATAAAAACCATTCAAGAATGGGAGAGGTACACCGGCCATAGAGAATGTACCAAATAACGCTAGTGTAGCTGTAATGGGCATAAAAGTCATTAATCCGCCTAGCTTTCGTATGTCTCTTGTGCCTGTCTCATGATCCACTATACCGGCAACCATAAAGAGACTACCTTTAAAAGTAGCATGGTTTAATATATGAAATACAGCAGCAAATATAGCTGCGTCTGTACCGAAGCCAAGCATAGACATAATCATACCAAGTTGACTAATCGTTGAAAAAGCTAAAATTCCTTTTAAATCCGTTTGGCGAACTGCCATGAAGGAGCCCCAACAAAGGGTGATAATACCTATACCACTAACTACAACAAAGAACCATTCGCTTAGTGAAAGTATAGGCAAGAAACGTGCTACTAAGAAAATACCTGCTTTTACCATCGTTGCAGAGTGTAAGTAGGCACTAACGGGTGTTGGAGCTTCCATTGCATCAGGAAGCCAAATGTGAAACGGAAATTGAGCTGATTTGGTAAAGGCTCCTAAGAATACAAAACCTAGAATCCATCCGAAATAAGGGCTATTCATAATAGTATCCTTTTGATCGATCATGGATTGAATACTTGTTGTATCTGTAACAATTGTTAATAGAATGAGTCCAGCTAACAAGCTTAATCCACCAAAAACTGTAATTAACATCGATTTTAATGCTCCATAGCGGGATCCACTTCGATGATTCCAATAACCAATTAAAAGAAAGGATGAAAAAGAAGTAAGTTCCCAAAAGGAATACAGAGCATACACGTTGTCTGAAAATACAACGCCTAGCATAGCAGCCATGAACATAAGAAGATATACATAAAAATGGCCTAATTGTTCAGTCTTATGTAGATAATATATTGAATATAGAACCACTAAGGTGCCAATACCACTAATTAATAGCCCAAACAATAGTCCAAGCCCATCTAAATATAAATCAAAGTTAATATCTAGAGAAGGTATCCAATTATATGACTGTGAAATTGGAGAAAATTGTTTGCCCACCTTAAGGATAAGGAACAAAAATATACTAAAAGGGATAGGTAAAACAAACCATCCTGTATGAACCTTTTGTTTCCATTTACTTAAGAAGGGTATAAGACACGCAAATATGAGTGGTAAGAATACAGCAATTAACATTGAGTCTAAATCCTCCCTCGTTTTGCAAAGCGATTGTGCTTTAGCATATGTTTGTTCTTGTTGACATAGTATCCACTCCATTGTAAGCAAAAAAAGGTCCTAGGTTCAACTAATGTTTACTTGCAAAGGGGGAATGATGGGTTTTTATATTAAATAGGAAAGAATTATATAAACGAAAACGTGTATTATCGTTAAGTCTTCCCAATTTTGATAGGGTTGAGTTGATAAATGGGAAAAAATCAATAAAAAACCTTATCACTTTTTTGTGATAAGGTTTTGAAGCATCCTTTAACTTGTTTGTTTGATGGAATGAGAGATAGATCTTCGTTTTAGTTCTTCTTCAATTAGTTTAATAAATTCATCGCTTAAGTTTAATTCGGTAGCTTTTATATACGCATCAAGTAACAATTCATCAGATATGTGTTCCATAGCACTTCGCCAGCATACTATGCGGGCTAACACACCTCCTGCTTGGAATAAACTTTATGAGTTAATCCAAATTTATTAATTTCCTCCACTTTATAGCCTTTGTTTACTCTCTTGTGTCCTTAAGCCATTCTTCTTAGTGACATGAATTGCCCAATAGAAACCTTGCTCAATCTTGTCATAGATGAGTAGTAATACTAAGCTTTTCATTAAGAATTTGTTGTTCGAACATGTAACTCATGTAATGTAAATTAACTTTATCATGAATCATATATCGCTACAACATAGGTGATATCCACAGGATCCTGTATATAACTTGTGGGTAAATGGTTGATAATGGAAAGATAAACTGATGCAATACTGTGAGTTTTGTGGAGTAAGTTATCCACAGTGTAAACTATGTAGGAATTTGTCGAAAAGTTTCTTGTCTAAATAGTATTTTTAAACATATAATGATTAGGTTTCTCAAAAAAATTAAACTTTTTTTTGAAAGGCAACGCTAAATTGTATATCATGAATAAGTGGTTAATGTTCGGTAATAGGCATAAATTGAGGTGAGCCCGGTGTTGAAAAAGTTTTTACCAAATGAGCATGTTCAATCTGTGTTTGAGATTAAACCTTTGGATTTAAAAAAACAGGGGATTAAGGGAATCGTTACAGATTTGGATAATACGCTGGTAGCATGGGATACGAGAGACGCTACTCCCGAAATAGTTGAGTGGTTCAAATTAATGAAAGCAAATGGCATTCAAGTCACCATTATATCTAATAATAACGAAAAACGAGTAACATCATTCTCAGAACCTTTAGAGATTCCTTTTATCTATAGCGCTAGGAAACCATTAGGACAAGCATTTCGAAAAGCACAACAAGCAATGGGTGTAAGGAAACAGGAAATGGTGGTAATTGGAGATCAACTATTAACGGATGTATTAGGTGGAAATCGTGCTGGATTGCATACGATATTAGTAGTACCCATTGTGCAAACAGATGGATTCTTAACAAGAGTTAACAGAAAGATAGAGCGGCGCCTGTTAAGCTGGTTTCGTCGTAAAGGTATGATTTCGTGGGAGGAACAACAATGGAAAAAATAATTTGTCAAGGATGCGGCGCTGAGATTCAAACCCATGATCCAAATGCTGTTGGATATGCACCTTCATCAGCATTAAATAGGGATGAAGTTATATGCCAACGATGCTTTAGACTAAAACATTATAATGAAGTGCAGGATGTAGATTTAACAAATGATGATTTCTTAGATATGTTAAACCAAATAGGTGAAGCGAATGGAATAATCGTTAAAATCATTGATATCTTTGATTTCAATGGAAGTTTCATACAAGGTCTTCCTCGTTTTACGGGGAATAAACCAATTTTGTTAGTAGGGAACAAAGTTGATTTACTTCCAAAGTCTGTTAATCCAAATAAAGTTATGCAATGGATGAGGAAATCTGCTAAAGATCAAGGTTTGAAAGTTTCTGATGTTTTTCTAGTGTCTTCCAAAACTGGACAGGGGATGAAAGAGGTAGCTGAAGTGATGGATCAGATGCGTAAAGATAAGGATGTTTACGTAGTAGGTTGTACAAATGTGGGGAAATCTACATTTATTAACCACTTAATCCATGAAACTACGGGTCAAAAAGAAGCTATTACGACCTCTTATTTTCCGGGAACGACATTAGGCTTCATAGATATTCCGTTAGATGAAAGGTCATCGCTTTATGATACTCCCGGTATTATTAATCATCACCAGATGGCTCATTATGTTTCAGATCAAGATTTAAAAGTGATTACACCAAAGAAAGAAATTAAACCGCGGAATTTTCAACTAAATCCAGAGCAAACTCTTTATTTTGGTGGGTTGGCCCGCTTAGATTTCGAAAAGGGGGATAAGCATTCATTTGTATGCTATTTTTCCAATGAATTAATGATTCATAGAACTAAATTAGAAAAAGCGGATGAGCTGTATAAAGATCATGTTGGAGAGATATTAGTTCCTCCAAACGAAACTACATTAGCCAATTTACCTCCATTAAAACCACAATCCTTCTATATAGAAGAAGGTAAAACAGACATTGTGTTTTCTGGGCTTGGATGGGTAACAGTACCAGAAGGCGGGGTTACTGTTACTGCTTATTCACCAGAAGGCGTCCGAGTATCGCTACGTTCATCTCTAATATGATAGGAGGGCAAGGTACGTTATGGGTTATATATTTGGTCTGATTGGATATCCTGCTAAGCACTCCAGGTCTCCATGGATTCATCATCATTTTCTTGAACAGCAACATGAAAGTGGGGTGTATCGAATTTTTGAAACATCCCCTGCAGATTTACAATCTACACTAGCATCAATGAAGCAATTACAAATAGATGGTTTTAATGTTACTGTACCTTATAAAGAAGACATCTTACAGTATCTTGATAAGCTTGATCCGTATGCAAAAAAAGTTGGTGCAGTTAATACCGTCCTCTATCAAGACGGTGAGTGGATTGGTTATAATACAGATGGAAAAGGGTTTGTTCGATCACTATTAGAAGCCTACCCCAATGTAGATTTATCCTCCTCAAAAGCTCTGTGCATTGGTGCTGGAGGAGCGGCTAGAGGAATCTATACTGCTCTGTTAGAAGAGGATATGCAGCGAGTAGATATTGCCAATAGAACACCGGAAAGAGCGAATACGATTGTTGAGTTAAATGATCAAGAAATTCCTTCTAGAGCAATATCTTTAGGTGAGGCAGAGAAATCACTGGAGCAGTATGATATTATTGTACAAACAACCTCCGTGGGAATGCCTCCGAATGATCATCAACAAATTATTTCCTTGACAAATGTGAAAAAAGGAGCAATTGTTGCAGATATTGTCTATAAGCCATTTGAGACAATATTTCTACAAGATGCGAAACAAAAAGGTGCTCATATCCTCCATGGACATGGTATGTTGATTTATCAGGCAGCTTTAGCCTATGAAAAATGGACGAATACAACGATCCAAGCCGACGAACTTCTAGGGAAATTTGAACAACAATTGAAAGGTGATGACGCATGTTAACAGGTAAACAAAAACGATTTTTACGTTCTAAAGCACATCATTTAAGCCCAATTTTCCAAGTGGGGAAAACTGGTGTGACCAATAATATGGTTACACAGATTGATGAGGCTTTAGAGAAAAGAGAGTTAATTAAAATAAGTATTTTACAAAATAACTTTGATAATAAAAATGAGGTAGCTCAAGAATTGGCTGATGGAGCAAACGCGCATATTGTTCAAATCATTGGGAATACCATCATTCTTTATAAAGAATCTTCCAATAATAAGGAAATCCAACTACCTTAAAAAGGAGTATAGCATGAAAAAAATTGGGCTGTTAGGAGGGACATTTGATCCTCCTCATCTCGGGCATCTACTGGTAGCAGAAGAAGTGTATCATGCTCTAGACCTTGATGAAGTATGGTTTATTCCATCAAATGATCCCCCTCATAAAGATTCAACAGACACAAATACAGAAGATCGATTAGAGATGACCCGAATGGCTGTCCAATCAAATCAACATTTCAATGTGAACACAATTGAGATTGAACGATCGGGTACATCTTTTACGTTTGATACAGTCAGTTCTCTTGTGAATACCTACCAAGATACGGAGTTTTATTTTATTATGGGTGGAGATATGGTGGAGTATTTACCTAAATGGCATAGAATTGAAGAGTTACTAGAACTAGTCTCATTTGTGGGGGTTCAACGAAAAGGGTTCGAACTCCAGTGCGAATATCCAATTATTAAAGTTGAAACTCCTATGTTTGAAGTTTCTTCCACTTTAATCCGTAACCGAGTTCAAAATGGTGGATCTACTAGGTATTTATTGCCGGAAAGAGTTGAAACCTATATAAAGGAGCGAGGTTTGTATGGAAAGAGATGAAGCACTAGCAGTCGTAAAACCAAAGCTAAAGCAAGAACGATATGATCATACTGTTCGCGTGATGGAAACATCCATTCAGCTTGCTCAAACTTACGGTGTTGACGAGAAAAAAGCAGAAATAGCTGCTATTTTTCATGATTATGCTAAATATCGCCCAATTGAAGAAATGAGGCGTTGGATTCAAACAACTTATTTGCCAAAGGATTTACTTCATTATCATCATGAGTTATGGCATGGTCCAGTTGGAGCAAAGCTTGTCGAAAGAGAAGTAGGAATTCATGATCGGGAAATATTAGAGTCAATTCATTATCATACAACTGGACGATCTCATATGACCCCTCTTGATAAAGTAATTTTCCTTGCAGATTATATAGAACCAGGAAGAAAGTTTCCAGGTCTCTCTGATGTGCGAGATGCGGCTTGGATGGATTTAAATCATGGATGCTGGATGGCTGCTAAAAATACGATACAATTTCTAATGAGTAAAAACCAACCGATTTATCCTGAGACCTTTAATGCTTACAACGCATTAACGAAAGCAAATAAAAACTAGAATAGCTGGAGGTAAGATAGAATGGACAGTAAAGAACTGATGGAGCTTGTGGCAAAATCATGTGACGATAAACGTGCTGAGGATATTGTTGTTCTAGATATGAAAAACGTATCTCTTATTGCGGACTACTTCCTTATTTGTCACGGTTCAAATGAACGCCAAGTACAAGCAATAGCGCGTGGAATCAAACAAGATGTTGAAGAAAAGGATATCGAAGTGAAGAGACTGGAAGGGTTTGAACATTCTAGATGGGTCCTTGTAGACTTAGATGATGTTGTTTGTCACATTTTCCATGAAGATGAACGCGGTTATTATAATCTTGAACGTCTTTGGGGAGATGCACCCACTTATACGTATCAAGAGATTGAACAAAATCAAGGCCAAATGTAATGATGAGTTACGGACGATTTGCCCAGGTCTATGATCAGCTCATGAGTGATGTGCCTTACGATGAATGGGTAAGCTTCACAAAAAATCGTTTGCATGAGTCTTCTATTGTAGTTGAAAATGTAGCTGATTTAGGTGCAGGAACAGGGGAAATCACCCTCCGATTAGACAAAGAAGGATATAAAATGACCGGGGTTGATGTATCAGAAGAGATGCTCAGTATTGCTCACCAAAAATCAATTCAACATCAATCTAGCATAAGATGGTTACAGATGGATATTACTAATATGAATACAAGCTCCACATTCGACGCCGTGGTTTGCTATTGTGATGTTGTGAATTACATTACAGAAATTCATCAGGTTCAAGCATTCTTTCATAATGCTTATCAATTACTAACTCCTGGAGGGACATTTATATTTGATGTCCACTCTACTGGGTATGTACAAGATTTTCTTGCTAATCAAACTTTTGGTACAGTGACAGATGATATCTCTTATATTTGGTTTTGCGAAGAAGGAGATAGGCCGTACTCAGTCTCTCATGATTTGACGTTTTTTGTGAGAGAGGGAAATCAGTATGAGCGATTTGATGAGCTCCATTATCAGCGGACTTTTTCGGTTGAGACATATGTAGGCTATTTACAGGAAACCGGCCTTAAGGTACGTAGCATTCATGGTGATTTCTCTGATGAAAACGGTTATAATGAAGAAAGTCAAGATCGTATTTTCTTTGTATGTGAAAAACCATATAAGTAAGAGGAAGCCTGATTTATGAGGCTTCCTCTTTTTTTAGTAGTAAATATCCCGAGCTTAATACTTATATTAAATGTAAAATCAGAGAGGATTTTTTGTGACTAAGTCGAATATGTGTATTAGTCATTTAGTTGATTCGATATCTCTCGTTTATCCTCTTGGTATTTTTTATGTGTCTTTTGAAAGAGGTGATGAAACATGTCTCCAATTTCCTCTTCAAGTATTTGAATTCCCTCCCCTGTAACACCACCTTTAACACAAACCTTGGCTTGTAAAGTAGATAAAGAATAATACCCCTCTTCAATAAGCTTTCCAAACCCTATTAACATTTCGGTTATCATGGTAGTCGCATCTTCATTTGTTATGTCTGTCTCTTCACATGCAGCTTGCACGAATCGTTGGATAATATAACTAAAAAATGCAGGTCCGCACGATACGATATCGGATGATACTCTAGTAATTGCTTCGTTAATTTCAAGTGGTCTTGAGTAAAGTTTCACACTTTGTTGAATGTATGCTTTCATAACAGGATCAATACGTGTACCAAAAGTCATTAAACTGACCCCAGTTCTCGCTCTATTTGTTATGCTAGGAATGATTCTGGCGACTTGACATGGGACGAGTTTTTCAAGTTCTTCAACTGAATATGGACTTGTAATCGATACTAAGCAATGTTTCTCGGTTAACTGTGATTGTATGTCCGTTAAAAGGGGGTATATATCTAATGGCTTTACACAAATAAATAGCACATCTACTTTTTGAGCTAATGTAGCAGGATCATGTATGACATTTATATCCGGATAATAATCTTTTAACGCTACAGCTTTTTTTAAAGATCGATTGGTTATATACAAATCTGATTGTTGTATCATGCCAGAATCTAACCAAGCTTCCATCAAGATTCTCCCCATATTACCTGTACCAATAATTCCCCATTTCATCTATGTCCCTCCTTTACTCCAAAGGTCTTCTACATTTTATGTGCCAATATTAAATATATGAAGAAAGGTTGTTTGATTATGAATCGAATTATAAAAACCTTTGCTGTTATTGCTGCCGTGTTAATTGTTGGCATTATTGTATTAAATCAGCAAAACCAGCCGCAAACGGTTGCCTCTAATAACCCCGTTACTATCTCCTCAACAGAGTCATCTCTTTCCGAAGAAACATCCATTATCAATAATGAAGCTAATGATATTTTGTTTGTAGATGTTAAGGGGGCAGTTGTTCACCCTAATGTTTATCAAATGAAGCAAGGAACTAGAGTGAAGGATGCAATCAAAGAAGCAGGTGGGTTACGAGATGATGCCAATCCACTCTCCGTTAATTTGGCTCAAAAGTTATTAGATGAGATGGTTATTTACGTACAAGAGGAAGGAGCAATTTCCTCAGGTTCACCTATAGGTACAATCGAGACGGATAAAATTTTTGTAAATCAGGCTACATCAGAAGAGTTGCAATTATTACCTGGCATCGGAAAAGCAAAAGCAGAAGCCATTATTGAGTATAGGGAACAGAACGGACCTTTTATGTCCAGTGAGGAGTTGATGGACGTTAAAGGGGTAGGGGAAAAAACTGTGGAAAGCTTTCAGGATAAAATCCAAATTCCTTAACGATATTGACGAGTGGTTAAGCAGAGAGTAAACTGTATAGGAAAATTCAGAAAAGGGTGGTGTACAATGAAACGTATATCCTGGGATCAATATTTCATGGCACAGAGTCATTTACTAGCGCTACGTAGTACGTGTGAACGTTTGGCTGTTGGGGCAACCATTGTACGTGATAAACGAATTATAGCAGGTGGATACAACGGGAGTGTATCTGGAGGAGTACATTGTATCGATGAGGGGTGCTACGTTATTGATGGTCATTGTGTGCGTACCATTCACGCGGAAATGAATGCTTTATTGCAATGTGCAAAATTTGGTGTGGCAACGGAAGGTTCAGAAATTTATGTCACTCATTTTCCATGTTTGCATTGTTGCAAAGCTTTAATACAAGGTGGAATCAAAGCAGTTTATTATGCAACGGACTATAAGAATCATCCATATGCCCTACAGTTGTTTAAAGATGCAGGTGTCAGAACAGAAAAAGTAGAGCTAGAAAATAATATGATTGATCCAAATTCACAGGAAAAATTACAGTACATACAAAATTTAATTGAACGCTTAGAACAACAAAAAGTCCCTGAGGAAGAAATCGAATCCTTAAGAAGAGAAGCGGCCTCTTTATTTCAGGTTAATGAGTGAGGATGAGGAGTTCAACTTTACAAACTTTTCATAAAGTTGAATGGCATGACCACCTGTTAGAATAAAGTTCATTAACATTGGAAGAGGTGGGAGACAAGTGAAAGGGACGTGGCACTATATAGCAGTATGTGCGTTGCTCGGTCTCTATATAGACAATGTAAGACCTGTTATGACTTTCCTGTACATAATAGTCATCGTTTTATTATTATGGCGACTCCGCATGTCCTGGGTGATTATAGGGGGAAGCGTATCTGTTTTTTGCTATTTCGCATTTACTTTTACAATCGTTTCCCCTTCATCATTGGAAATAGAGGATGAACGTATTCAGAAATGGGAAGGGAGAGTGATTTCGGCCCCTATTAACCGCAAGGAGTACCTTCAATTTAATGTTAAAGATTTACAAAAAGAGAAAAAGTGGAGAGTTACAACTTTTTCTACCTCTGCTCAAATTGCGGGGTTAGATGTAGGTTCTATATGTAGGTTTACTGCCATGCAAGCACCTGTTCAACAGGCTAGAAATCCTGGAGCATTTGATTTTGGTGAGTTCCTACAATCTAAAGGGATATCAGGATCACTGCATGCTGATTCCAAATCCATTGCATGCAAAGCTACGAAAGGTATATCAGTCATCCATCAATTCCGCGAATTTATCATTGTTAACATCCAAAAGGCATATTCCCCCTCGACAGCGAGTTGGATAATGACTTTGGTACTCGGTAATGATGAATGGATGGATGAAGATATTGTTGAGTTGTTTCAGCGGTGGAATTTGTCCCACTTGTTGGCGATATCCGGATTGCATGTAGGATTATGTATTACTTTTTTTACTCTCCTTAGCTTTCGAACAGGATTTCTTACAAAAGAGTCTATTCGGTGGTTATTAATTTGTTTATTGCCATTGTATAGTATTATTGCTGGTGGAGCACCTTCCGTTGTGCGAGCAGTATGGATGGCAGAAATAATCCTTTTTATGACGTGGTTACAAAAACGTAGGCCTGTTACAGATATCATTAGTTTTTTGGTGGTCGTTCTTCTTCTAATTGACCCATACCTCGGATTTCAGCTAGGTTTTCAATTTTCCTTTCTTGTTACATTTGCTTTATTACTCTCCAAACAACTTTTTACAACTATATCCCCTCTTCGCACCCTTCTCCATGTAAGTATTATTAGTCAACTTACTCTTATCCCCATTCAAGTTCATCAATTTTATATTTTAAACCCCGTTTCGATTGTGGCTAACGTTTTTCTAGTGCCTATTTTCTCAATAATTTTGTTGCCATTTTGTATCTTCTTAGCTATAGTTAATTGGCTACCTGTAGTGGTTATCTCTGTTTTGGATCAATTGTTTACGATTGTAATCCAATTTTTAATACAATGTCTTCATATAATCGATCAATATCTATACATAGATTGGGTGATTGGGGAAATCTCCCTGTTAAGTGGAGTTGGTTATTATAGTATGTTTTTTATATTTATGTACATGTGGGAGCAACAGAAAAACGTTAAGGCATTTATAGCTAGTACAACTATGGTTTCTGTGTTGATTGTTCATTCGCTCTTTCCTTACTTTTCACCGGTAGGAAGAGTGACCATGTTGGATGTTGGTCAAGGGGACACCATTATTATTGAATGGCCTTACCGAAAGCATGTTCTTATGATTGATGCCGCTGGAAAAACATTTAATGATAATGGTGAAATATTCACGTATGCTATCAAACCTTATCTTCATTCAAGAGGTATTGGAAATGTGAACACACTCATCCTAACGCATAAGGATAGAGATCATATGGGGAGTGCCGAACTAGTTCTAGATCATTTTCATGTGGAAACACTTTTACTTAACCCTTTTTATCAGTTGGATTCTACGCCTGAAGATATTGATGTAAAAAATCTCCAAACAGGAGATACAGTGACGATTGAAAATATAACGTTTGTTGTGTTGCATCCAAAGCGTGAAGCAAAAGAGAAAAATGAGAACTCCTTAGTACTTTCGACTTCAATAGGTGGTAAAAGCTGGTTACTAACAGGTGATATTGGGAAAGAAACGGAACTTGAGATCGTGCAACAGTTCCCGGGATTAACAACCGATGTTCTAAAGGTATCTCATCATGGCAGTCGGTTCTCAACATCCGATTCCTTTGTAAAGGAAGTTAATCCAAGTGTTGCGTGGATATCTGTTGGTGAAAAAAATACGTATGGCCATCCTGCAAAAGAGGTCATTGATTTGTTAGCAGGTGAGGGGATTTATGCGATGAGAACAGATTTGCATGGGGCTGTCTATTATGAATTTAAAGAAAAGACAGGTACGTTTTTTCAATATCTCCCATAAGATAGCAATGTAAATAAAAGATTTGATTCATATAAATTCCAGGAACGGTAATACTTATATAGCCTCTCAGTTACTTCAGCTATACATCTTTACTTAATAGAACAAAGAATTGCTTTGTTAACAGTGTATGGGCTAGACCTGGTGGCCTGTATACTCACAAGCAAACATTTTTTAACTTTCTTTACTTAAAAAAAGAGACTGTAACAACAGTCTCTTTCATGTTAGGTATTGGTTCTAAGTAATAGGTATTTCATCCATCTTTTATAAGATTTCAATTAAGCGAACGCCTACTCCAATTGCAAAGATGACGAAAAAGAAAATAAAAGAAAATAGAAATCCTTTAGCAGAATCAACTACATCGTTTGTCGGTGATTGCACTTCTTTTTTAAATTCGTTCACGTTTACCCCTCCTATACCATTTCCTAGTATAAGCGATTATACCAGAAAAATCTATATTTCGTACAGAAAATACGTACCAATTGCCTTCCTTTGTTGACAAGAGTTAACATCCATAGTTTTTGTAAATTAGGCTAGGCTATGAGTATCGACAAAATATCGTTTGGAAAGTAGTATCCTGGGGCTACTCTCTAAACGTTTATATAGATCATGGGGGGGATGGGATCTCCATTTCCCCTTCTCATAATCAACTCTTGAAAGCCTTCCGAATTCCATATACCATTACGTTATAGTGAAATGGAGGAAGGAACATGGTCTACTTCGAAGCCTTAAAACAAATAAAACAAAAACAATTTGATTCCGTGTATTTACTTTATGGTACAGAAAGTTATCTTGTTCAAGATATTCAGCAAGCCATTGTCCAGTATGGGTTAACTGAAGAAGAGCAAGAAGTCAATTTATCCATATATGACTTAGAAGAGTTTCCAATTCAGGAAGTGGTTATGGATGCAGAAACATTTCCCTTTTTTGGAGAACGAAAAATTCTTATTTGTAAAAATGCGAGCCTATTCAAGGCCAAGCCAGATAAAGCACAAGTTGAACATGATATGAGCGTTTTACAACAATATTTAACTGAACCAGTTGATTATTCAATCTTAGTATTCATTGCCCCGTACGAGAAGGTTGATGAGCGAAAAAAAGTCATAAAGCAAATCAAACAACAAGGAAAGGTTATTCCTTGCCAATCTTTAAAAGAACATGAAATGAGCGATTGGATTCAGTCTATAGCAAGAGAATTACATATAAACATAGAATCTGCAGCGATTGATGTTTTTATTCAAGAAAATGGGACCAACCTTATGGCTATTCGTAATGAACTGCAAAAGATGTCATCATATGTTGGGGACGAGGGAACGATTACAAAAGATATTGCTGAAATGCTTGCCGCTCATAATCCGCAAGCATCAGCACTCAAGCTTGTGGATGCAGTAATGAACCAAAATGTTGAACAGGCCATTTTGCTCTATAAGGATTTAGAGAAACAAAATGAGGAACCTATTGCCTTATTAGCGTTGCTTGCTTCTCAATTTAGATTAATTTATCAATCTAAGCTTCTAAAGCAAAAAGGGTACAGTCAAAACCAAATGGCTCAACAAATAAAGGCTCATCCCTTTGCAATTAAAATGGCATTAAAGAGGGAAAGAGGGTTTTCTGAGGGACAACTAGCACAAATAACTCAACTGCTTACGGAAGCGGATGCCTCGATGAAACAAGGGAAAATGGAAAAAAACCTTTCATTTGAGTTGTTATTATATGAACTTATTCACGTAAAGAAGAATAAAAAGTAAATAAATATATGAAAAGTTCAGGGCGACTGCTATACATGCTAATGATGGAGGTTCGATTAAATCCGCTCCCTCACGTAGCAATATGAACTCACCCATGTCGTGTAGCCGAAGGAAATACAAATACCCAAAGTTAAAACCTTATTTATTGCAACTGAAAAAGGCATTTACTTCATACAGGCTTAGTAACATTCTCCTTATACAGTGCTTATCCAGACTCGATGTTGACTTATCGTATGGAAGCGAGCGAAGCATATTAGTTGCTGGGCGATGGAGCTAGACCTGTATGGACAAAAGTTTATACTTTTTTTACTAACAAAAAACCTCGGCTAGTGGACCTAACAGGACCATTAGCCGAGGTTTTTAGTAAATAAAACGACCCTTTAAAAGGATCGTTTGTTGGTCATAGTAAATGCAATTGTCTTACGCAGAAAGATTTTTAACTTTCTTATGAAGACGAGATTTGTGGCGATTACCATTGTTTCTATGAATAAGGCCTTTGCTTACAGCTTTATCAATTTTACGAACAGCTGTTTTAAGAGCATCTTGTGCTTCTTCTTTTTTATCTTCGCTAATAAGACCTTCAACTTTTCTTACTGCAGAACGCATTTCTGTTTTGAAAGAATGGTTCTTAGAACGTTGGAAACTTTGAGTAACAACACGTTTTTTCGCTTGTTTAATATTTGGCATATATCTTTCACCTCCCTGGAGAATTAAGCCTGCTTTATCTAATAAGCAACTTCTCGAACAAGAGACATTTTACCAAAGCAGAAGATAGTTTTCAATAGAGATATGCATGTAAAGATAAATCTCTTGAAATGTATGAACACCTTCTATCCTGTTTATGCTAATACCAAAACGGAGGTGTCCTTAATGAATGTTGACTTAGAGCGATACCAGATAAGAACTGATTTAGCTGTAGAAGCAAAAGAATTAGTGGACGAAAAAGAAAATCAAAATACAGATTCAAAACAAGGTGTCACTGTAAGAGAAAGTCAAGACGGAGATATTAAAGTAACTTATGTAGATATTGATGAAGACGGTGCAGAGAAAACCGGTAAGAAGCCGGGTTCCTATATTACAATTGAATCTCAGGGAATACGTAATCATGATTCTGAGTTACAACATCATACTTCTTCTATCTTTGCTCGAGAGTTAGAGGGTCTTATTAGTAAATCTAACCTTCCAGACGATGCGAGTTGCTTGGTGGTAGGGCTTGGAAATCACAATGTTACTCCTGATGCATTAGGGCCAATGGTCATGCAAAAGCTTTTAGTAACCAAACACTTATTTGAATTACAACCTGAACGAGTTGACGAAGGGTTTCGCCCAGTATCATCTCTTACTCCAGGAGTAATGGGGGTGACGGGAATAGAAACAAGCGATATCATTTTTGGTGTGATTAACAAGATTAAACCGGATTTTGTTATCGCTGTCGACGCATTAGCCTCTCGTTCTATTAATCGAGTGAATGCGACGATTCAAATCTCTGACACGGGGATACATCCTGGTTCTGGAGTAGGTAATAAGCGGAAAGAACTTAGTGTGGATACATTAGGAATCCCAGTTATTGCTGTAGGAGTTCCTACTGTCGTGGATGCAGTTACCATAACAAGTGATACGATCGATTATATGCTGAAACATTTCGGGAGAGAATGGAATGAAAAAGGGGATCCATCTAAAGCGTTAACCCCAGCCGGGATGGACTTTGGTGAGAAAAAACAACTTACAGAAGAGGACTTACCAAACGAAGAGCAACGAGAGGCAGTGCTCGGAATGATTGGTGGTTTGTCTGAACAGGAAAAACGTTCATTGATTCAGGAGGTATTAAATCCATTAGGACATAATCTTATGGTAACCCCTAAAGAGGTAGATGGGTTTATGAAAGACATGGCTCATGTGATTGCTACTGGAATGAATGCTGCGTTGCATGAATCAGTAGACCCTACTAATGATGGCACATTTACGAGGTAGGTGGTTGTATTCGTTTTAAGGTGCAACAAGGGAATCTGTTTTTGTAAATGAAAGGTTCTACTTTCTCTTTTTTCTACATAATGTTTACTAGAGTTGCTAGAAAAAGGAGAAAGGGTGGAACCATGAATTCAAAAGGAGTCTCCCTCATTCGTGAAGAGATGAAAAAATGGTATAAACGCAGTAGTTTTTATATGATTGCCATCATAGCGTTATTTTTGTTTGCTGGTATTTTAACATCAATCCAGCCAGCTTATAGATTATCCTCTTCGACTCTTCATCAGTGGACAAGTCAAATATCCGGTTCTTCCTTCTTACACTTAATGGGGATGGAAAATCGCATATTTAAGACAGCTTATCCGGAAGACCAGGAGGATATTAAAGTCTCTGAAGTTGTATTTCAAATGGCAACTAGTATAAAACCGAATGACCCAAGAACATTACTGGGGCGTGAAATCCCTGGATTCTCCTCATATGATGGAGAAATCATTGTTGCAGGTAAAGGCACCGATTATACTAATATGCCAATCGAATCGTCTCCACCAATGGAAGTATTTGAGACAGAGAAAGAAGCTGTTATAAAAGAAGAACCATCAACAGAAGAAAAGTCACCAGATAAGAATCCTTTCCAGACCACCGGTGAAAGGGATGTCGTTTTTATTTATCATACACATAACAGGGAATCTTTCTTACCTTTACTACCAGCTGGAACCGTAGCTGATGAAGCATTTCATTCAAAAGCAAATATTACGATGGTAGGAGAGAGATTAGCTAAAGGATTAGAAGAAAACGGAATAGGGACAAATGTTGATAAGACAGATATTACGAAAAAACTTAAAGAGAAGAACATGGAGTATTATCAGTCCTATGGTGCTTCACGTCCAATCGTCCAAGAAGCTATTAAACAGGATGGGAACTTACAATTCTTCTTTGACTTGCACCGGGATTCCTTAGGAAAAGACATAACTACTATTAAACTGGATGGAATAAACTATGCCAAGATATTTTTTGTGGTTGGGGGAGAGTACGCTCGTTACAAACAAAATCTTAAACTTGCTAATGACTTGCACATGGCTATTGAGAAAAAGTATCCAGGGTTAAGTCGGGGAGTACTTATTAAAAAAGGGGATGGAACAAACGGGAAGTTCAATCAAGATTTGTCCCAAAATGCTGTCCTTATAGAATTCGGTGGGGTAGAAAACAATCTTGACGAATTATATAGAAGCGCTGATGTTGTTGCAGATGTCTTTAGTGATTTTTATTGGAAGGCTGAAAAAGTGAACGGAAATTAAGGAGTTGAGGAGAATGGTACGCTTCACAATGACGTTTCTTATCATGGTCATCCTGTTCATGAGCGGAGTATTGTTAGGGATGAATCAAGCAAGTCTTGGGATGATCCAAATGAGAGGTTTTTCCGATACGAATTTTCATGAAGTAATTAAGACCCAACAACCTACTTCAAGCAATTATGAAGTGGAAGTTTTAGGAAAGGAATTCCAACAAGTACCTGTCGAGGAAAAACAACAGGTTTATGCTGATATGCAAACCACTCATGGTGTACAGAAATTAGCTTTCATGTTGGAAAAAGGTGTGAAATGGGTGTATAACACCATGATCTTTGTAGTGTACCAGCTTGTACAAGTCTTTTTTGCATAATAGGAGCGTTTGCCTGGTGGGCAAGCGCTTTTCGTGTTGTCTAGGAAATTATAAAATTCAATGCTTGTGTATAACTAAAAAAGTGAAGTAGCCACGTCCAGCTCCAGCGCCCAGCGACTAGTATGCTTCCCTCGCCTCCATAAGATAAGTTAACATCGAATCACTTCGTTCTTCGTGTTGCATTTATCTCCTACAGCTCAGTCCAGCATATACGTCGCTAGACGGGCGCTTGCGCTTTTGTTCTTGTATAGACAAACCTCGCTAAACGTGCGCCCGAGCTTTTCTTGATTGTCTAGCGTACTATAAAATGTTGTCTTGTGTATAACTTTATTAGTATAGATGCAACGTCCACCTCCCAATGAATTAGTACACTTCCTGTGAAGTAAGCACTGGTTCGTTACTGCTCTTCGTGTATACGTCGCTAAACGGACACCTTGACCTTTGTTCTTTCAGTTTTCGTTGAAGTATTGGCTTCACATTGCTATAATCAATGCTAGTGATTGTTGCGGAACCAAAGTAGGAGTGATAAATGTGAGTAACGACATGATTAAACAAGAAAATGTGCGTAATTTTTCGATTATAGCTCATATAGACCACGGTAAATCAACATTAGCAGACCGTATTTTAGAGAAAACAAAGGCTTTAACGGATCGCGAAATGAAGGAACAATTTCTAGATGCGATGGATTTAGAGCGTGAACGTGGAATTACCATTAAATTAAATGCTGTACAGCTTCGATATGAATCTCAACATACGGGGGAAGATTACCTCTTTCACCTTATTGACACACCAGGACACGTCGATTTTACGTATGAAGTCTCACGAAGTTTAGCTGCTTGTGATGGCGTTATTTTAGTGGTAGATGCTGCTCAAGGTATTGAAGCACAAACATTAGCAAATCTATACTTAGCACTTGATAATGACCTAGAGATTATTCCAGTTATTAATAAAGTCGATTTACCAGCAGCAGACCCTGAAGGTGTCTCAAAAGAAATTGAGGACCTGTTAGGCGTAACAAGTGAGGAAGTATTATGGGCTTCTGCAAAAGCTGGAAAGGGCATTGATGAAATTCTTGAAGCCATTGTACACCGAGTACCTGCTCCTGAAGGAAATCCAGATGACCCATTAAAAGCATTGATTTTTGATTCCTTGTATGACCCATATCGTGGGGTTATTGCCTCTATAAGTGTCAAAGAAGGAACAGTTAAGGTTGGTCAGCGCATTCGAATGATGCAAACAGGTAAAGAATTTGAAGTCAATGAAATTGGGGTATTCAATCCTAAACCTACCGCCAAAGACCAACTAACTGTAGGCGATGTTGGCTTTTTAACCGCATCTATTAAGAATGTTAGTGATTCCCGAGTAGGTGATACGATTACTGATGCTAATAAACCAGCAGCAGAACCACTCCCGGGTTATAAGAAATTGAATCCTATGGTGTTCTGTGGGTTATTCCCTGTAGATGCTAGTAATTATAATGACTTACGTGAGGCATTAGAGCGTCTTGAATTAAATGATTCTTCCTTACAATACGAAGCAGAGACATCTCAAGCTCTTGGGTTTGGTTTCCGTTGTGGCTTCTTAGGTCTCTTGCACATGGAGATTATCCAAGAACGTATTGAACGTGAGTTTGGTATCCAAATGATTACAACAGCACCAAGCGTTATTTATGAAGTGGAATCTGTAGATGGAGAAGAGTTTACCATTGATAATCCATCTTTAATGCCAGATCCTCAATCCATAAGAGAAGTGCGTGAACCATTTGTTAACGCCACTATTATGGTTCCGAACGAATATGTGGGAGCTGTTATGGAAATTTGCCAGAAAAAACGTGGCGCATTCCAAGATATGGAGTATTTAGATGATAACCGAGTGAATATAACGTATGAGATTCCATTGTCTGAAATCGTCTATGATTTCTTTGATCAATTGAAATCTCAAACAAAAGGGTATGCCTCCTTTGACTATGAGCTTGAAGGGTATAAGGCCTCTAACCTAGTGAAAATGGATATCTGGTTGAACGGTGATACAATTGATGCGCTTTCTTTCATTGTCCACAGAGACTTTGCCTTTGAACGTGGTAAAGCTATTACACATAAACTAAAAGATTTAATTCCAAGACAACAATTTGAGGTACCTGTTCAAGCTGCCATTGGAAATAAGATTGTTGCTCGTTCTACCATTAAGGCAATGCGCAAAAACGTGTTAGCAAAATGTTATGGCGGGGATATATCTCGTAAGCGTAAACTTCTAGAGAAGCAAAAAGAAGGTAAAAAGCGAATGAAAATGGTAGGATCTGTAGAGGTGCCACAAGAAGCCTTTATGGCCGTTCTTGAAATGGATACAGACAACGATTGATGTAAAAAACCGCAGGAGGAATTTCTTGCGGTTTTTGTAACGTTTGAGGTTGTTTATTCACGCAAAGACGCTTGCTTGAAATTGAAGCGCTTTTACACTTTGATAAAGGAACGTGACTAGCATGATATCTTCTGTATATATTCATATACCATTCTGCCAACAAATCTGTCATTATTGTGATTTTACAAAGTTTTTCTATAATAAAGAATTAGCTGATCAATATCTAGATGCATTGGATCGAGAAATAGAAGAAGAAGTTGGTAAGAAGCAAATGTATATGCGAACAATTTTTGTTGGAGGTGGAACTCCTACAGCACTCAACTATACTCAACTAGAGCAACTTCTTAAGACCATTTCCGAGTCTTTTGATGTAGAAAGTTGTGAAGAGTACACCTTTGAAGCCAATCCAGGAGAGTTTGATGAGAAGAAACTCGCTCTTTTAAAGGACTATGGCGTGAATCGAATCTCGTTTGGTGTGCAAGTATTTGATGATCAAATGCTTGAAAAGCTCGGACGTAATCATCGAGTGAAGGATGTATATGATAATCTACGTCATTTTGAAAAGCTCGACTTTGAAAATGTATCAGTGGATTTAATTTATGGTTTACCTGGCCAAACGGTTGAACATTTTCAACAAACAGTGAATGAAGCGATTCGTTTAGATCTTCCTCATTATTCTTCTTATTCTTTGCAAATAGAGCCTAAAACAGTGTTTTACCAACGGCATAAGAAAGGTAAACTTCATAAGCCGATGGAAGAAGACGAAGCTCAAATGTATGAATTGCTTGTGAGAGATATGGAACAAAGTGGTGTACAGCAGTATGAAATCAGTAATTTTGCCAAACCAGGTTTTGAAAGTAAGCATAATTTAACTTATTGGAATAACGATTATTATTATGGTTTCGGTTCAGGAGCTCATGGGTATTTACCTGGGAAACGAACAGTAAATATCCGGCCACTGCCTCAATATATTAAGAAGGCAATGGAAGATGGCAAACCTACTCTTCATGAAGAGCCAATTCATGAGAAGGAAAGAATAGAAGAGCAAATGTTTCTAGGTCTACGAAAAGCTGAGGGAGTTTCCAAGAGCGTTTTTAAAAATCGTTTTGGTAAATCGTTATCTTCTTTATATCAAGAGGAATTAGATTATTTAAAACGGAAAGAATGGATAGAAGAAAAAGGTGATTTCATTCGAATCACTCCCCAGGGCAGGCTATTTGGGAACAATGTATTTCAAGAGTTTCTGTTAGAGGATGAAAAACTACAATAATCTTCAAATCAATAGGAAGTAGTAGTATCTAGAAAAGAGCTTGATTGAACACTGATGGCTATTCTGATGTAGATAGAAATACAAAGGAATTCCATAATAATCCGAATTTCTTTGTATTTCTGAAATAAATATCGTTGACAATGGATAAGGCATTTGATAACTTAATATTAGATTTAGCACTCAGTAACGTCGAGTGCTAACAGAGGTGATCATCATGTTGACTGAAAGACAATTACTTATATTGCAAGTGATTATTGATGATTTCATCGACTCAGCGCAGCCTGTGGGCTCTCGTGCCATTTCCAAGAAGGAAAAAGTCTCTTTTAGTTCTGCTACTATCCGAAACGAGATGGCTGATTTGGAAGAAATGGGTTTTCTAGAGAAAACACACTCTTCCTCAGGACGTGTGCCTTCAGAAAAAGGGTATCGATTTTATGTTGATCATTTAATGTCACCCTTTCATTTGCCAAGGTCAGATATTTCTTTTGTTCAGGAAGCATTCACCAATCAGTTGGTTGAGTTTGAAAGGGTAGTCCAGCAATCAGCTCGTGTTTTGTCAGATTTAACAAACTATACTTCCATCATTTTAGGTCCTGAAGTGTACGAAACAAGATTGAAGCAACTCCAGATTATACCATTATCTAATTATTCTGCTGTTGCGATTCTTGTTACGAATACAGGGCATGTTGAACATCGGTCGTTTACGATCCCAGTAGAAATACAATCTAGTGATTTGGAAAAGATGGTCAACATTTTAAACAAGAAGTTGTATGGTGTACCGATTATTCATTTACATCGCAAGTTAAACTCTGAAATATCAGAGTTGTTGCGTCAGCACACGGATGAATTTGATAAAGCATATAAGTATTTGCAGGCAGCTCTTTTTGAAGAACAGCCAGTTAAACTGTATGTTGGTGGCAAAACCAACATTCTTATGCAGCCTGAATTTAAGGATATTGAGAAAGTTCGTTCTTTATATTCTATGATTGAAGAAGAAGCAGAAATTGCTCATCTTCTTAGACACGAATCTGATGAAATCAAAGTCACAATTGGTCAAGAGAATGAAGTCAAAGCAATGAAAGATTGTAGTCTCATTACTGCGTCTTATTCATTAGGCGATGAGCAAATGGGAACCATTGCTTTATTAGGTCCAACAAGGATGGAATATTCAAAAGTTATTTCCCTTTTAAATCTTTTGTCTAATCGAATGTCACAAACGTTTCATTCTTGGTATCAAAATGGTGGAAATGGGGAATGAATGAAAAAGTTGAAGAAACATCGTGCAACCTTATAAACGCAGTATCAAATTAATAGCGTCTATTAGGTTTGCTAATTAATATTGTTTCTTCAAGTTTTTATGGTTTAGTTTATAACCATTTTCTGATATATTCGTAAATGGTGCGTAACAACCCGTTTACTAGAGGAGGTGACAAACATGGACGAGAATAAACAGAAATCCGAAGAAATGGAAGATCAAGAAAACGTTGAACAAGAAGAAGTAATTGATCATCCAGAACAAGAAGTGGTTGAGGATACCAATCCAGCTAGTAACGAAGTAGAACAGTTAAGGCAAGAAAAAGACGAAACGTACCAACGTTTGTTACGCTTGCAAGCTGATTACGATAATTTCCGTCGACGTTCTCAAAAAGAACGTGAAGACGATCTAAAATATAAATCTCAGGATTTAGTGGAAGAGCTATTGCCAATTGTTGATAACTTTGAACGTGCTCTACAAACAGAGGTTCAAGATGATTCTGCGAAAAGCTTTGTAGAAGGTATTAACATGGTGTATCGTCAGCTTAAAGATGCATTGAATAAGCAAGGTGTGGAAGAAATTCCTGCTGTAGGAGAAGAATTTGATCCAAATATGCATCAAGCTGTTATGCAAGTTAATGATGAAAATTATGAATCAAATGTAGTGGTTGAAGAGCTGCAAAAAGGGTATAAGCTTAAAGATCGTGTGATTCGACCTTCAATGGTGAAGGTAAATCAATAAACAAGTCAACACACTACATACGCAATAAGTAAAGGAGGAAATTTAGTCATGAGTAAAATTATTGGTATTGACTTAGGAACAACAAACTCTTGTGTCGCTGTCATGGAAGGTGGCGAATCAAAAGTAATTCCAAACCCAGAAGGTAACCGTACTACTCCTTCAGTAGTGGCGTTTAAAAATGGTGAACGTCAAGTAGGTGAGGTTGCGAAGCGTCAGGCTATCACAAACCCTAATACAATCCAATCCATTAAACGTCATATGGGTACAGACTATAAAGTAGAAATTGAAGGAAAAGAATATACACCACAAGAAATCTCTGCTATGATTCTTCAACACATCAAATCTTACGCAGAAGATTATCTAGGCGAAACTGTTGAAAAAGCAGTAATCACAGTACCTGCATACTTTAACGATGCTGAGCGTCAGGCTACAAAAGATGCTGGTAAAATTGCTGGTTTAGAAGTAGAACGTATCATTAACGAACCTACAGCTGCAGCACTTGCTTACGGCATTGATAAAGAAGAAGAAGACCAAACAATCCTAGTGTATGACCTAGGTGGAGGTACCTTCGACGTATCTATCCTAGACATTGGCGAGGGCACATTTGAAGTTGTATCTACTGCTGGTGACAACAAACTAGGCGGAGACGACTTCGACCAAGTAATCATCGATCACATGGTTTCTGAATTCAGAAAAGAAAATGGCATTGACCTTTCTCAGGATAAAATGGCACTTCAACGTTTAAAAGATGCTGCTGAGAAAGCGAAAAAGGATCTATCTGGTGTAGCTCAAACTCAAATCTCACTACCATTTATCACAGCTGGTGAAGCTGGTCCTCTACACCTAGAAATGAACCTAACTCGTGCTAAATTCGAAGAACTATCTTCTAACTTAGTAGAGCGTACGATGGAGCCAACACGTCGTGCACTTAAAGATGCAGACATGTCATCTAAAGACATCAACAAAGTACTACTTGTAGGTGGTTCTACACGTATTCCTGCAGTACAAGAAGCTATCAAGAAAGAAGTTGGAAAAGATCCTTCTAAAGGCGTAAACCCTGACGAAGTAGTAGCACTAGGTGCAGCTATCCAAGGTGGCGTACTTCAAGGTGATGTAAAAGACGTTGTACTATTAGACGTAACACCATTATCCCTTGGTATTGAAACAATGGGTGGAGTAACTACTAAGCTTATTGACCGAAACACGACAATTCCTACAAGTCATTCTCAAACGTTCTCTACAGCTGCAGATAACCAAACAGCAGTTGATATCCACGTACTACAAGGTGAACGTGAAATGGCTCAGGATAACAAAACGCTTGGTCGTTTCCAGCTAACAGATATTCCACCAGCACCACGTGGCGTACCACAAATCGAAGTTTCTTTCGACATTGACGCTAACGGTATCGTTAACGTACGTGCTAAAGACCTTGGTACAAACAAAGAACAATCTATTACCATCAAATCCTCTTCTGGTCTTTCTGATGATGAAGTAGAACGCATGGTAAATGAAGCGGAAGAAAACGCTGAAGAAGACAAGAAGAAACGTGAAGAAATTGAACTTCGCAATGAAGCAGATCAACTAATCTTCACAACTGATAAAACAATCAGTGATCTTGGAGAAAGCGTATCTGAAGAAGAAAAACAAAAAGCTGAAGAAGCTAAGCAAGAGCTTCAAACAGCGCTTGAAGGCGAAGACATGGAGCAAATCCGTGAGAAGAAAGATGCTCTTCAAGAACAAGTACAACAACTTTCTGTTAAAATGTATGAGCAAGCACAACAACAAGCTGAAGCACAACAAGGTCAAGAAGGTGCTGAAGACGTAGAAGACGCCGATTACGAAGAAGTAAACGACGACGAAAAGAAACAGTAAGTTGAACTACAGGTAGAAAAAGTCAAAGTCAGGATTTTCTTGACTTTGACTTTTTTACTGAATAACGTAAAATGTTAGTGACCTTTGAAATAGGACAGACAATCATGTTAATATAAACTTTATGCAGTAAGAGTCGGGAGAGTGATCGTCAATGAGTAAAAAAGACTACTATGAGGTCTTAGGTGTCTCAAAGGACGCATCAAAAGATGAAATCAAAAAAGCTTATCGTAAGCTAGCAAAAAAATACCACCCAGACGTCAGTGAAGAAGAAAATGCTTCTGATAAATTTAAAGAAGCACAAGAGGCATGGGAAGTATTAGGTGACGAACAAAAACGTCAACAATATGATCAATTTGGTCATGCTGGCATGAATGGAGGCTCCCAAGGATTTGGTGGCTTCGGTGGCGAAGACTTTGGTGGATTTGGTGACATCTTTGATATGTTCTTCGGTGGCGGCGGACGTCGTCGTGATCCAAATGCTCCTCGTAAGGGTGCAGATCTTCAATATACAATGACATTAGGATTTGAAGAAGCTATTTTTGGTAAGGAAACAGATATCCAAATACCAAAAGAAGAAACATGTGATACATGTGAAGGTGATGGTGCAAAGCCAGGCACGCAACCTGAAACATGCCCACACTGTAAAGGTGCTGGACAGTTTAACCAAGAACAAGATACACCATTCGGTCGTATTGTAAACCGTCGTGTATGCCATTACTGCCAAGGTACTGGTCAGTATGTGAAAGACAAATGTAATACATGTGGTGGGGACGGAAAAGTCAAGACACGTAAAACTATTCATATCTCTATTCCTGCAGGTATTGATGAAGGTCAACAAATCCGTGTACCTGGTCAAGGTGAAGCTGGTGTAAATGGCGGACCAGCAGGTGACTTGTATGTAGTTGCTCAAATCCGTCCACATGAATTCTATCAGCGTGAAGGCGATCATATTTTCTGTGAGATGCCACTCACCTTTACTCAAGCAGCTCTAGGTGATGAAATTGAAGTGCCTACTGTGCACGGGAAAGTAAAACTTAAAATTCCAGCAGGTACTCAACACGGTAAAACGTTCCGCTTAAAAGATAAAGGCGCACCTGATGTACGCGGCCGTGGACATGGGGATCAGCATGTTAAGATTCGCGTTGTTACGCCAACGAACTTAACCGATCGCCAGAAAGAGTTACTTCGTGAATTCCATGATATTAGTGGAAATGAAGCGACGGAAGAACAACACGGAAACATTTTTCAACGTGTGAAGCGAGCGTTTAAGGGAGAATAAGAAATTAAGAGTAAAGTGAGTTGATCCCCATTGAAATGGTCAGAATTATGTATTCATACCACAAATGAAGCAATAGAACCGATTTCGAATATTTTGCATGAAGCAGGAGCAAGTGGTGTCGTCATTGAGGATCCACAAGACTTGGTGAAAGAACGTGACACATTTATGGGCGAAATCTACGAGCTTAATCCAGAAGACTATCCAGAGGAAGGTGTGTATGTAAAAGCATACCTTCCTGTTAATAGCTTCTTAGGGGAGACTGTAGAGGAAATCAAAGAAGCCATCAATAACCTGATTGTGCATGAAATTGACCTTGGGCATAATAAGATTACCATGAGTGAATTGAACGAAGAGGATTGGGCAACGGCATGGAAAAAATACTATAAGCCTGTGAAGATATCAGAAACATTTACTATTATTCCAACCTGGGAAGACTACCAGCCTGTATCTAGTGATGAAATCATTATGGAATTAGATCCTGGAATGGCTTTTGGTACGGGAACACATCCTACAACTGTGTTAAGTATCCAAGCAATTGAACAATATATTCAAAAAGATGATACCATTATTGATGTAGGTGCTGGATCTGGTGTGTTAAGTATTGCTTCTGTTCTACTTGGAGCTAAAGAAGTATACGCGTATGATTTAGATGATGTAGCAGTGAAAAGTACAACGATTAACTCCAAGTTGAATAATGTAGACCAACAAGTACATGCCAAACAAAACAATTTATTAGATCATGTAGATTACCAAGCCGATATGATTGTAGCCAATATTCTAGCTGAAATTATTGTTCGTTTTACAGATAAAGCTTATGAAAATCTGAAGTCAGGTGGATATTTCATATCTTCTGGAATTATCCAAAACAAGCGCCAAGATGTAAAAGACCAATTAGTCAAATCAGGTTTTGAAGTAGTAGAAACGAACCAAATGGAAGATTGGACATGCATTATAGCAAGAAAACCATAAAAAACGTTTAAGAGGGAATACCTTTTGAGCTAAAAGGCAGGGACCATCATGCAACGTTATTTTGTATCGTCATCAGGTTGGGAGAATCAGCATGTAACTCTAACGGGTGAAGACGTGCATCATATTACCAAAGTAATGAGAATGAGGACAGATGATGAAATTATTTGTTGTACACCTGAGGGACAGGCTGCACTATGTAAAATCATCGAAATAACTCATGACATGGTAACCTGTTACATAGTAAAATGGTTAGATGAGGACAAAGAACTTCCGGCCCAGGTTACCATCGTTCAAGGTTTACCTAAAGGGGATAAAATGGAGCTTGTGATTCAAAAGGGAACCGAATTAGGCGCTAGTCGTTTTATCCCTTTTGAAGCAGAGCGCTCTATTGTGAAATGGGATGCGAAAAAAACCCAAAAGAAAGTAGACCGGTATCAAAAGATTGCAAAAGAAGCTAGTGAACAATCTCATCGCACAATGATTCCCACTGTTTCAAAGCTTTATACTATAAAGCAACTGATTGAAGAAGGTCAAGATTATGATTGGAAGCTTCTTGCGTATGAGGATGAAGCAAAGTCCTCATCTTTTAGCTCTCTGAAAGACGTAATACCGTATATTAACCCCTCTGAACAGGTAATGATTGTTATAGGTCCAGAAGGTGGGTTTAGCGAGAATGAGGTTGATTTGTTAAAGGGAGCATCGTTTATGTCTGTACGATTAGGCCCTAGAATACTTCGGGCTGAAACAGCTCCAGCCTACTTTTTATCTGCTATCTCCTACCAACTAGAAGAATTGAGGTGACGATATGTCAACAGTAGCTTTTCATACATTAGGTTGTAAAGTAAACCATTATGAAACAGAAGCGATTTGGAATTTGTTTAAAGAAGAAGGATACGAGCGTGTTGAATTTGATCATCAAGCAGATGTGTATGTAATCAACACATGTACTGTAACGAATACAGGGGATAAGAAAAGTCGTCAAATGATTCGTCGTGCTATTCGTAAAAATGATAATGCGGTTATATGCGTAACAGGTTGTTATGCTCAAACTTCCCCAGCTGAAATTATGGAGATTCCAGGTGTGGATATTGTAGTAGGTACACAGGATCGTAAGAAGATGCTAGATTATATTGAACAGTTTAAAGAGGAGCGTCAACCAATTAATGGCGTCTCAAATATCATGAAAACACGTATATTCGAGGAAATGGATGTGCCAGCATTCACAGACAGAACTCGTGCGTCACTTAAAATACAAGAAGGCTGTAATAACTTCTGTACATTTTGCATCATCCCTTGGGCACGTGGTCTAATGCGTTCAAGAGATCCTGAAGATGTCATTCAGCAAGCGCAACAACTTGTAGACGCTGGTTATAAAGAAATCGTATTAACTGGTATTCACACGGGTGGTTATGGTGAAGATATGAAAGAATATAACTTAGCCAAGCTATTACGTGAGTTGGACGAGCGTGTTAATGGCCTTAAACGAATTCGCATATCATCTATTGAAGCTAGTCAAATTACGGATGAAGTAATAGAGGTTTTGAATGACTCAGATAAGATTGTTCGACACCTTCATATCCCTCTACAGTCAGGTTCCAATACAGTGTTAAAACGCATGCGTCGTAAGTACACAACCGAGTATTATAAAGAACGTATTGATCGAATTAAAAAAGCTCTTCCTGGATTAGCCATTACATCAGACGTAATTGTTGGTTTCCCAGGTGAAACAGAAGAAGAGTTCATGGAAACATACCGATACATTCAAGAAATTGGTTATTCAGAGTTGCATGTGTTTCCTTACTCCAAACGAACTGGTACACCAGCAGCTCGTATGGATGACCAAGTAGATGATGTAATCAAAAATGAACGAGTTCATCAATTGATTGAATTATCAAATCAACAAGCAAAAGAATATGCTTCCACCTATGAAGGTGAAGTGCTAGAAGTAATCCCTGAAGAAAAGTTCAAAGATGATGAAAACGATCGTCGTTATGTAGGGTACACAGATAACTATCTTAAGGTGATTTTTGAAGCAGATGAAGAAATGATTGGAGAAATTGTACGGGTGAAAATTACACACGCTGGTTATCCTTATAATGCAGGAGAATTTGTACGTGTATTAGATGCCCCTAATCTGAACGAGAAGATAAAAATGTCTTCCTAACGTTGCCCCCCCCCTTGCTGTATGATTATTCGGTAAGGGGGTTTATTATGGTTTAGAAATGAAATGTATTGGTACTAAGAGTTATAGCATTTTTTTGATGAGAATGCTATTATAGAAGAGGTACGTACAACTACGGTTTGAAAGGATGATATAATGGATACAAAAATGGCGAAAATGATAGATCATACGCAATTAAAGCCTGATACAAAACAAGAAAAAATAGAACAGATTTGTAAAGAAGCGAAAGAATATGGTTTCGCTTCGGTATGTGTGAATCCATACTGGGTACCCCTTTGCTACGATCTTCTAAAAGACACAGATGTGAAAGTATGTACGGTTATCGGATTTCCATTAGGAGCAACAACGACTGAAATGAAAGCTTATGAAACAAAACAAGCCATCGAAAATGGAGCAACTGAAGTGGATATGGTTATCAATATCGGAGCACTTAAGAGTGAAAAATATGAAGCTGTAAAAGCTGATATTGAAGCCGTTGTTCGAGCTACTGAAGGAAAAGCTCTTACAAAAGTAATTATTGAAACTTCTCTTCTTTCAGATGACGAGAAAGTTAAAGCTTGTCAACTAGCTAAGGAAGCAGAAGCAGATTTCGTTAAGACATCTACAGGCTTCTCTGGTGGCGGAGCTACGGTGGAGGATGTACGCCTAATGAGAGAGACTGTCGGACCTGACATGGGTGTTAAGGCTTCTGGTGGTGTACGTGACCGCGAAGGAGCAGAAGCAGTGATTGAAGCCGGAGCAACTCGTATTGGTGCAAGTGCAGGGATGCAGATTGTTTCAGGTGGACAAGGCACTTCTGACTACTAATTTAACTGCATACAGTGATAGATCAAAAACGTATGGAATTCTCCAATTTTGGAGCCCATGCGTTTTTATTTTGTTATTTGAGTTTTATTCATGTACATTTCTGTAATAGAATAGACCGATTCTAGTAGGTAGAAAAAATTGATAGGTGTAGATACTTTTCCCAAATAAGAGGCATAATCTGGAAGACTTGGGTTCGAGATAGTTTGGGGTGGCCCGATGCGTAAAAAGAGTAGGGTTGGGTAGGAAACAACTCGCTTTCCTGCGGGCGAGCTGGTAAGCGAGTTGTTTCCCACCCACCTATCCTGCCCAGGTATTGCTATCGGACTACGGCATACTTGTTGCTTTATTTGTTATGGAGAGCTTACCGAACAATTTAATGTGAAAGCGGACATAGGATGCGTTATTATCTTCAATCAAGACGATTTTCGGTACTCAAAGGACATAGGATACCTTATTTGAAGCAAAACACCTTTTATGAAGGGGGATTTAGTTACATAAGGTATCCTGTGTCCGTTAACTGCTATAAACAGCGTTTTTTCAGGAAATAAGAGGTTATATGTCCGTTAAGATAGAGGAGACATCAATCACCATTGCCATGTATCCGTTTCTCCCAACATCGCAGGAGGTGGCCGTGGAACAAGGAGACTCCCACCGGAGAAAAAGGTAGGCAAGATCCCACTGAGGGTGTTTTCCCCCGAAGGTAGAATGATTAGGGAAGGTTCGACTAAGATCGTCACATCGTGTGACAACGTCGAACGACCCTACGTCGTGTAGGGGCCGGCAGGACGCGAGTTGTTCCAGAGGCCACCTTTATTCTAACGAAAGCAACGGAAACATCCCTCTTTTTTAGCATTTTCAACTATGATAAGAAGATTATATCGAATCCAAGTCTTCAAGATAATGGGCTATAATGGAACGAGAATTAATAAGAGCAAGAGGGAGGAGATCTTTTTGTGAATGATACATTGATTTCTATACAAAAAACTAAAAACTTACCATTGTTTGTTAATATCTACGTATTGTCGCTTAGATACAAATATACGAAACTCTTATCATGTTCTATTTTTACCGTGGATCAGTAAAACGAAAGATGTAAAGTGTCTAAGGAAAGGAAGAACGATAATCGAAGAAAGAACATTAAAAAGTACCGAAATATGTGCTAGTTGTTGCATTGGTGAGTTAGCTAACCACCCTGAAATCATTGCCATCTCCTCTAAAAAGGGAGCGAATATCAAAACACCAATCAAATTCAACCAAACATGAGCCATAGCTACAAGTTTAGCTTCGTGGTTACTACCAAGAGAGGCGAGCCATGCGGTAATACATGTCCCGATGTTGGCTCCTAGCATGATGCCGATGGCTGAGGGCATTGTAAACAAGCCTTCATCTAGAAATGACATAGCTATACCTGTTGAAGCAGTCGAAGATTGTATGATGGCAGTTAACAGTGTACCAACAGCAATACTTAGCGACGGGAAAAGGTTCGTGAAGGCTAGCATTTCTTGAATAATAGGGAGCTGTTGAATAGGTTCTGCAAGCGTGGAGAAACCATGTAAAGCCACAAACATTGTACCTAACCCAAATAAGATCCCGCCAGTACCAAATAGTATCGGTTTCTGAAAAAATAATAGAATACAGCCAGTCACTAACAATGGCCATATAGGTACTTGATGAGAAAGCGAGAGTAATTCAACAGTAACCGTTGTTCCGATGTTAGCACCTAACATTATTCCAATCGATTGCTTAAACGATAATGCACCAACAGCTACCAACCCAACTGTAATAATCATTGTACAAGAACTACTTTGTAATATACCTGTTACGACAATTCCGGTAAGCATTCCTTTGATTGGATGATCGGCAAAAAGAGACAGAAGACCTTTCATCCTATGATAAGAAAGCTGATATAAACCGATTCTTAATATGGTCATACCAAATAAAAACATAATGATAAATACAGCTAAGAGAGTTAGCATATCACCCATACTTGTTCACCCCTATATCATCATATGGACAAGGGGATATTTCATGAGTGAATTTTTTAAAACATCTAGTAATTTATCATTAAATAACAATAATAGATAAAATGTCATTCAAAATCCAAATCCTTATTAATAATCAGTCAGAAAAAAGTTGAACTAACCATTGGAATATATTATAATTGCAAAAGGCATATGTCGAGTAAGAACATGTGCAATATTGAAACTGTCTTTTTGCTTTGGAGGGAGGGAAATAGCATGTCAAATAATACTCGCGTACGTAAAAACGAGAACCTTGAAGATGCTCTTCGTCGCTTCAAGAAAAGTGTATCTAAGAATGGTACACTAGCTGAGTACAAAAAACGTGAACATTACGAAAAACCAAGTGTTCGTCGTAAGAAGAAGTCTGAAGCTGCTAGAAAGCGTAAATAAGAGGGTGTAAACTCAATGTCATTACTTGAACGTCTTAATCAAGATATGAAACAGGCTTTAAAGAGTAAAGATAAAGAAAAGCTTTCCGTTATTCGAATGGTGAAAGCATCTTTGCAAAATGAAGCCTTAAAACTTGGGAAAGGCGATTTATCTGAGGAAGAAGAATTAACTGTTTTATCTCGTGAGTTAAAACAACGAAAAGATTCCCTCCAGGAGTTTAAAGATGCAGGTCGTGAAGATCTAGCTGAAAAACAAGTAAGAGAAATTGAAATTATTGAATCATATATGCCTTCTCAGCTTTCTGAAGACGAGCTTGATGAGATCGTAAAAGAAACGATTAGCGAACTTGGAGCGACTTCTAAGAAAGACATGGGCAAGGTGATGAGTGCTGTTATGCCTAAAGTGAAAGGTAAAGCGGATGGCTCTCAAGTAAATCAACTTGTACAAAAACATCTATCTTAATAAAAAAACCGCCAGTCTGGCGGTTTTTTTGTTATCTATATGAAATAGGCGGCTGATGGTAATCCACTTCCTACTCCAGCGACCTACTTCTAGTGGATTTTATACCCCTTAAGATAATAGTGTGCATAATTGATATATACAAGTTAATTTTTTGAAACGTTTTCGTATATCCTATCGTATATAGGGTTAAGAAAGAAAGGAGGGTGGCAATGAAGAGAACAGCTCGCTTCATCTGGGTACTGTCCTTACTATTACTCGCTTTTCATGCACTAGTTTCACATACTATTAGCGCTGAAGGAGAAGGAAAAAAGGTATATGTTGTCCCTGTAGAACAAGCTGTTGAAAAAGGCTTAGCTTCATTTTTAGAACGAAGTGTCAAAGAAGCTCGTCAAAGTAATGCTGATCATATTATTTTTTCGATTGACACCCCTGGTGGTGCGGTTGATGCAGCTAGCTCCATTGCTAAACTTTTTCAAAATATTGAGATTCCAAACACAGCCTTCGTTGAAAAAAATGCGCTTTCAGCAGGTTCCTACATAGCGCTGAATGCGGATCAAATTTATATGACACCAGGCTCCACTATGGGGGCAGCGGGTGTGATAACAGGAGACGGAAATGCTGCTAGCAAAAAGGCTCAGTCTAATTGGATTAAAGCCATGCGTAGCGCTGCAGAAACAGGAGGAAGAGATCCTAAATATGCAGAGGCTATGGCAAATCCAGACATCGATTTACCCAAATATCAGGCAGGAGAAGGAAAGTATCTCACTTTAAGTGCTAATGAGGCGGTTGAGGTTGGCTATGCAGAAGGTGTTGTGGATGATCGAGCAGCCTTATTAAAGCAATTAAATCTTGAGGATGCAGTGATTGTCGAAACCAGTCCAACATTTTCGGAACAAATTGCTAGATTGATTACGAATCCTGTAGTTGTACCGATATTATTATCCATCGCAAGTCTAGGTTTCGTTGCAGAACTCTATTCACCTGGTTTTGGTGTAGCTGGCATAATGGGATTATTAGCCTTAGTATTGTTTTTCTATGGACATCTCATTGCTGGACTAGCAGGTTATGAAACCATTATCTTTTTCGCATTAGGAATTATCTGTATTGTCTTAGAGTTATTTGTTCCAGGGGGGATACTCGGTATCATAGGCGTAGGAGCGGTCATCGGATCGTTATTTATGACTGGAAATGATATGGGGTATATGGCCATGAGCATTGGGATTGCCTTAATGGTTGCGATTATTGCTTCCGTTGTGCTTTTTAAAACAATGGGATTAGAACGTGGATTTCTTAAGAATATTATTTTAAATGATTCCACTTCTACTGAAAAAGGCTACATCTCATCAAAGAATAGACTTGAGCTTATTGGCTTAGAAGGTATCACACTAACCCCTTTACGTCCTTCTGGAACAGGTGATTTTGATAATGAGAGAATTGATGTTGTCACTGAAGGTGGATTTATAGAAAAAGGGAAGCGTGTAAAAGTTGTGAAAACGGAAGGAACTCGCGTCATTGTACGAGAAATCAATAAGGAAGAATAATTAAGGGGGAAAACAAATATGACTCCAGAACAGTTTATGCCAATTATATTGGTAGGGATTATAATAATAGCAGTTGCTGTGCTATTTACGTTTATTCCGGTAATGCTATGGATTAGTGCACTAGCAGCGGGAGTTAAAATTAGCATATTTACTCTAATTGGTATGAGATTACGTCGAGTTGTACCAAACCGCGTAATCAACCCACTAATCAAGGCTCACAAAGCCGGAGTGGATGTGAATACAAACCAATTAGAGAGTCACTACCTTGCTGGTGGTAATGTGGATCGTGTAGTAAATGCACTAATTGCTGCACAACGTGCAAACATAGAATTAAGCTTCGAACGAGCAGCTGCTATTGATCTAGCAGGTCGAGATGTATTAGAAGCAGTTCAGATGAGTGTGAATCCAAAAGTAATTGAAACACCATTTATTGCTGGTGTAGCAATGGATGGTATTGAAGTGAAAGCAAAAGCTCGTATTACAGTACGCGCCAACATTGATCGCCTAGTAGGTGGTGCTGGTGAAGATACAGTTATTGCCCGTGTCGGAGAAGGAATTGTAAGTACCATTGGTAGCTCTCAAGATCATAATAAAGTATTAGAAAACCCTGATCGTATTTCTCAGAACGTACTAGGAAAAGGGTTAGATGCAGGTACAGCCTTTGAGATTCTATCTATTGATATTGCTGATATTGATATTGGTAAAAACATTGGTGCAATCCTCCAAACAGATCAAGCAGAAGCAGATAAAAATATTGCTCAAGCGAAAGCAGAAGAACGTCGTGCAATGGCTGTGGCAACAGAACAAGAGATGCGTGCTCGTGTACAAGAGATGCAAGCGAAAGTTGTCGAAGCTGAAGCAGAAGTTCCGCAAGCAATGGCAGAAGCACTACGAAGTGGTAATATTGGTGTAATGGATTACTATAATTTGAAAAACATTCAAGCAGACACTGATATGCGTGATGTGATTGGTAAGATGAATAGTGGTGAAAATGAGGAAGAGGATAAATCTTAATGCCTTTTCCGGTAAGTAAGGAGGCTTTTGTATGGGTGACATAATTGAAGTGATCATTAGTAATGTTGTCATCATTGGTGGTGTTATCGCTTTTTTATATAATGCCTTTGCTAGTAACAAAAAGAATGAAGAAAAAGGTGAAAAAACATCCAAGAATAAACCAATGCCTTCCTTTGGAGGAAACCAAAAGTCAGAACCTTCAACAAATACAAAACAAGAGAACAAGCCCGAATTACAAACGTTTGCTGAAGCTCAAAAAGAACGTTATGAGGAAATGAAAAAAAGGAAACAAGAATCTACAGATCGCTATGCACATACAGCTCAGCCAGCAGGGGAAAATGCAGAACATAATGTACTACCAGATAGGCCTAGTGGTGATCAATACAAACGTGATACATTACAGCCTTATAAAAAAGGTTCTGCACCGGTTGTTGAAAATATAGACAAGAAACTTTCAAGTAAACGGTTAATGGAAAGTATTGTTATGGCTGAAGTGCTAGGAGCTCCGAGGTCTAAAAAGCCCTATGGATCAAAAATAAAATAAAAGCAATAAGAAAGCACGAAATGTAGTGATACATTTCGTGCTTTTTTCATACACATGTATGAGAGAGGGGGCGGAGCTGATGAACAAATGGCAGCAAAGAATAGGGAGTTGGATTGCACAACATTTAGATTTACCATCTGATGTTATTCTTGAACTTCCTAGAATCACGACAATTGGTCAAATACATGCCTACATAGAAAATCATAAAGGTCTACTCATCTTTTCAGAGCAAGAACTCCGCTTAAAACTAAAACAAGGTCAATTGAAGATAACTGGTAAAAATTTTGTCCTTCGAATGATGCTACCTGAAGAAATCTTACTTGAAGGTACGATAGAAAATATATCATTTATTGACCAAAACTAGTGATATCTAGGAGGCATATATGAAACGGACACAAGGGGTTTTTTTTAATGGATATACAACGTTTAAGGTGAAGGGGAATTTTCCAGAATTCTTTTTAAATCGTTGTGTTGAAAATGGAATCGTGATATGGAATGTAAAAAAAATAGACGAGTCTTCCTGTCAGGCAAATATTAAACTAGAAGATATCCCTAAGTTAAAGGACTTACGAAAAAACATGTCCTATAAAATCACATTTAGTTCTAGAATCGGATTACCTTTTCTCGTTAATGCTATCTGGAAAAGAAAACCATTAGTTATAGGTTTCTTGTTAAGCCTTATTCTCATATTCACGCTATCAAATATGGTGTGGGACATAGATATTGAAGGAGTAACACCAGAAATTGAGCACAAAATAAAAGAAAATTTAGATGAGTATGGAGTGCGAAAAGGTGCTTGGAAGTTAAATCTTGAAACACCTAGCGAGATGCAACAAAAGCTCCTTAATGATGTTCCTGAATTACTTTGGATAGGGATTACGGAAAAAGGTACAACCTATCATTTACAAGGAGTAGAAAAAACCGTTGTTGAAGAGAAAGAAAAAGGAGGTCCGCAACATCTTATAGCGAGGAAAAAAGGGATTATTGTAGATATGTATGTTGAAAAAGGAGAACCCCAGGTCAATGTGAATGATTTCGTACAGCCGGGAGACATCTTGGTTTCTGGTTTAATTGGGGGGGAGGAGGATCAGCAAGTAGTCCATGCAGAAGGTGAAGTTATTGCGGAAACATGGTATGAGAGTGAAGTGTCTATTCCTATAAATGTTGAATATAAAGTAATAACAGGGGAAAAAGAAAAACAATATGCTATAACGTTGTTTAAAACTTCTATACCATTATGGGGCTTTACAAAACCTGATTTTAAACAGGTTTTTGTAGATGAAAAAGAACGCCCTCTATACTTATATAAATGGAAACTTCCTATTGCATTTAAGACGAAACAAATATGGGAGCAAGAAGTATATGTACAAAATAGAACACAGGATGATGCGGTTCTTGCAGGGATAGAACAAGCAAAAAAAGAATTAAGTAAACAATTACCAATTGATGCCAAAATATTAAGTGAAAAAATTTTGCACCAGAAGAAAGAGAATGGTAAAGTAAACTTAATCCTATATATAAAGGTGCAAGAAAATATTGTAAAACCATATCCGATCACTCAAGGAGACTGAAGAATGCAAGAAGAGTTACAAACGATTGACATACAATTAGATAATCCTAACGAAGCTTTAGCCTTATTTGGCAACGGAGATCGTAATCTGAAGCAAATGGAGGAACAACTCCAAGTGTCGATTGTGACAAGAGGAGAGCATGTAAGTGTTTCTGGAAATAGGGAACATGTGCTTTTAGTGGAAAGTGTCCTTCATGCGATATTAAAGGTTATTCGTAAAGGATTAACCATCTCAGAACGCGATGTAATCTATGCGATCGATTTGGCTAAAAAAAATAAAATTGAGCAATTTGAAACATTGTTTGAAGACGAGATTTCTCGAAATACGAAAGGGAAACCAATTCGTGTTAAAACCCTTGGACAACGCAACTACGTTTCTGGCATTAAGAACCATGATTTAGTGTTTGGTATTGGTCCAGCTGGAACTGGTAAAACGTATCTTGCTGTTGTTATGGCGGTACAAGCTTTGAAAAATGGTGAAGTGAAACGAATCATACTTACACGCCCAGCAGTTGAAGCTGGAGAAAGTTTAGGATTCCTACCAGGAGATTTGAAAGAAAAGGTAGATCCGTATTTACGCCCATTATACGATGCTTTACATGATGTTTTAGGGACAGAGCATACAGCTCGTCTAATAGAAAGAGGAACAATTGAAATAGCCCCTCTCGCATATATGAGAGGTAGAACGTTAGACGACGCTTTTGTAATTCTTGATGAAGCTCAAAATACAACACCAGAACAAATGAAAATGTTTATTACTCGACTTGGCTTTGGTTCCAAGATGATTATTACTGGAGATATTACACAAGTAGACTTACCAAAAGGAGTAACCTCAGGACTCAAAACAGCTGAAAAAAGACTTTCCCAAATACATGGCGTCGCATTTCATTATTTAGAACAGTCGGATGTTGTTCGTCATCCAATCGTTCAAAGGGTGATTGATGCTTATGATAAAGGAAATGATTGATAGTAAGACCCAAATCTAGGGTCTTATTTTCTGTATATACGTCTATAATGGGGTGTGACCATGTACTTACATTGGCTAAAAAAGCTAAAAAAGATTAAATGGGTTCAAAATACGTGGCTGCAAGTAGGAGTCACTTTACTTATACTTGCGACCGCTTTATTTTTTATGTCTTTTTCCAATGTACAAACGAAAACGTATGATGTTGAGCAATTCGAGAAGGCGGAAGAAACGATTCTGTCACCTATTACAATTGAGGACAAAGTTAAAACAGATGAGAAAAGAAGCCAAGCATTTCAATCTGTAGAAGACATACATACTGTATCCACTGAGGTCATTTCTAAACGAGTCAATTATATTAACGATATATTTAATGCCGTTTCTACAATAGAGTCTAAGGAAAAAAAATCCAAAAATGAACAAAAAACAGACCAACTTACTAGCATGCTCTCAAATGAAATAACAAATAATCTGGATTCAACTGTTTTCAAGAAACTATTGGCCTCTACATCCCAAGAACGTAAACTAGCAGAAGAGCTAATAATCAAAGAAGTAAATGAAATCTTAAAAGCTGGTGTCAAAGCTGAGGAAGTACAAGCTGCTAAGTCAAAAGTGCAAAACCAACTTAATTTATCGAGCTTTAATGCAGATTTAAGAGAAGCCATTCATTCTATTGCTTCATTTGCCATTGTTGAGAGTTCATTCTTAAATCTATCCAAAACCAATCAAGCTAAAACACATGCTGCTAATGAAGTAGATCCAGTGATGATTCGTCAAGGACAAGTTCTCGTTTTTCAAGGTGAGCGAATAACAAGTGACATTTACAATCGCCTTAAACTGGTAGGTCTTTTAGATAGCAAAAATAATCTTTACCCTTATATTGGACTTATTTTATTCATTGTTTTATCGATGGGGGTTATCGCTTATGAAATTAACCATTTACATAAAGATGGACGATTAAATACAGGCAATTTATTAGCTATTGGTATTATAAGTATGTTGGCTTTTTTGTTTATGGAAATAGGCAGCTTTCTTCAAGACACATGGGCAAAGTTGTATTTTGCTGTACCATTAGCTACCTGTGCATTTCTACTGAAAATCTTGATACAAGAAAGAATTGCAATCATTCTTTCTGTTTTGTACACAGTATTTGCAACCATATTCTTTAATCAACAAATACCGGGGACTCTAAATATTGAAGCTGGATTATTCTTGTTGTTTTCGCAGTTGAGCGCGATTATGTTGCTTAATAACCAAAGAGATCGAATGTATATTCTTAAGGCAGGATTAGGTGTAACGGTAATAAATGTTTTGTTGGTCATCGTTTTTACATGTTTATCTTATGAGCCATTGTCTATTTCTGCTATACTTGTATTTATGCTTTTTGCAGTACAATCAGCCTTTTTATCCTCTGTACTTACTTTAGGGCTGTTACCGTTTTTTGAAGCAGGGTTAGGTATTCTCTCTGATACTAAGTTGTTAACACTAGCAAATCCAAATCATCCGTTATTACGTAAGATATTAACCGAAACGCCGGGAACGTATCACCATAGTATAATGGTTGCCAACTTGAGTGAAGCGGCATGTGAAGCGGTTGGTGCAAATGGTTTATTGGCAAGAGTTGGTTCCTATTACCATGATTTAGGCAAGACATATAAACCTCATTATTTTATTGAAAATCAAATGGGAATAAAAAATCCTCATGATATGATTGAACCAGAGCAAAGTGCGGAAATAATAATAGAGCATCCTTATTTAGGTGCTGAAACATTGCGAAAGCATAACATGCCCCAAGAGATTGTTGATATTGCTGAACAACATCATGGTACAACCCTTTTAAAGTATTTTTACCATAAAGCGAGAGAAGGTAATAATTCAGTATCAGAACACCAATTTCGATATCCAGGGCCAAAGCCTCAAACAAAAGAAGCTGCAATTATCAGTATATGTGATTCTGTAGAAGCTGCTGTAAGATCATTAAAACAACCAACAACTCAGGATATTGAAGAGATTGTACGTTCCATTGTCACAGAAAGGTTGTTAGATGGCCAGTTACACTCAAGTCCATTAACAATGAAAGATTTAGACCGAGTACAAGTAGCGATATGCGAGACATTACAAGGTATTTTTCATTCTCGAATCCAATATCCAGAAAGCAAACAAACTATTAAGGAGGCTACATAATGTACATTGATTTCCATGATGAAACGAATTCCGTAGAAGAAAACTACATTGATCTTATCCAACGTATTTTAAATTTTGCAGCTCAAAAGGAAAATATAACGGATGAAGCGGAAATATCTGTTTCCTTTGTAGATAACAAAGAAATCCAAATTATTAACCGAAATTACAGACAAAAAGATGAGCCAACAGACGTCATTTCATTTGCTATGCAAGAAGAAGGGGAAGATGAAATGAAGATTATTGGTGAAGAGATACCTATTTTATTAGGAGATATTGTTATATCCATTGACCGAGCAAAGGAACAAGCAGAGGAATATAAACATTCTCTTGAGAGAGAATTAGGTTTCTTAGCCTTGCATGGTTTCTTACATCTTCTTGGATACGATCATCAATCTAAAGAAGATGAAAGTGCTATGTTTACTAGACAAGAGGATATATTAAATGAGTTCGGACTCAAAAGAAACTAAATCAAGAAAGTGGGTTGGCTTTTCCTTTGCTTGGAATGGACTAAAAGAAGTTATTAAGTCAGAACGAAATTTTCGCATACATTGTATCATTGCTTTTTTAGTGATTGTCTTTAGTTTTTATGTGGGACTTTCTCTTATAGAGTGGGGAGTACTTGTTTTAGCTATTACATTCGTTTTAACAATGGAAATGCTCAATTCGGCTATTGAAAGGATAATGGATTTTCTTTCACCTGAACATCACCCTCTTGTAGGGGAAATAAAAGATATTACAGCTGGAGCAGTATTTGTAGCTGCTATAGCTTCTGTCATTATTGGATGTATTTTATTTATTCCTAAATTTCTGTAGCCCTGGTATAAGTACCAGGGCTTTTTCGACAGTGAAGAAACAAAGTTGGTGGCTTCTTCATGTCTAGCTCCAGCGACTTGGAAACTTACTGCCCCTCCTACGATAAGTCAACATCGAACGCTTGCGCTCTTCGTGTTTGCATTATCTCCTAAGGGGTCAGGTGATGGTGGTACTGAGGTGAGGGAGGTTCGATTAAAACTTGTGCGTCACGCAGCAACATCGAACTGAACTAGTTCGTTCTAGGGTGCAGCATTGTTTTCAGGACACATTTAGCTTTTATTAAGGTATGTCGAATTTTATACTGGATTACAAATAATCGTTCTATCTGTAACAGGTTTTGTCGATTACATGAAAAGGCAATAAATTTGTAGTAAAATAGATTAAAACCATAACATTCATTATGAAATATCTACTTGGAGGATACAACATGTCAGCAAGTTTTAAATCAGGATTCATATCTATTATCGGACGACCAAATGTCGGAAAGTCTACATTTATGAATCGAGTAATTGGACAGAAAATAGCAATTATGAGTGATAAAGCTCAAACTACACGAAATAAAATTCAAGGTGTGTACACTAGTGAAGATGCTCAGCTTGTATTTCTTGATACACCTGGTATTCATAAACCTAAACATAAGCTTGGTAACTTTATGGTCAATACTGCTGAGCAAACACTAAATGAAGTCGACTTAGTTTTGTTTATGATTAATGCTAAAGAAGGTTTTGGGCGTGGAGACGAGTTTATTATTAACATGCTTCAGAAGGTAAAGCAGCCTGTCTATCTCATTATCAATAAAATTGATCAGGTACACCCAGATGAATTGTTGCCTATTATTGAGGAGTATCGAACAAAATATGAGTTTGCAGAAATAATTCCTATCTCAGCGCTAGAGGGTAACAATGTGGACCATCTATTACAAACAATGGTTTCCAAAATGCCAGAAGGCCCACAATATTATCCTGAAGATCAAATTACCGATCATCCAGAACGATTTGTAATAGGGGAGTTAATCCGCGAAAAGGCTTTGCATTTAACTCATGAAGAAATACCTCATTCCATTGCAGTAGCAATCGATTCAATTGAAGAACGTGAGGAAAATGACAAGGTATATGTACAGGCAACGATTGTAACTGAACGTCCTAGCCAGAAAGGAATCATAATTGGAAAGCAAGGTAAGATGTTGAAGGAGATTGGTCAAAGAGCCAGAGAAGATATTGAAGCATTGTTAGGAACAAAGATTTATTTAGATCTTTGGGTGAAAGTGCAGAAAGATTGGAGAAATCGTCCAAGTCAATTACAAGATTTCGGTTATGATGAAAGAGAATATTAAGGTTGGTAAATTTTTAATAACATATCAAAAACGTTTTATGGTCAATCTAAAATCAAGTTACCTTATATTACGGTAAATAAAAGAAAGGTGTGGTTTCTTGTGCTCGACTTTACATGGAAGGTTTTTAGTCAAACAGGGAACATTGAAACCTATTTATTATTAAAAGAACTTGAAACAAATGATGATGAGCAAAACGTTAAAGAACACAAAGAGTATTTTGCTGAAATGGATTCACAGTTATAGCAAGAGAAAGGTGAACCTAATGTGTTACAAAAGGTAGAGGGGATTGTTATTCGAACAGGTAACTATGGGGAAACGCATAAAATAGTTACCTTGTTCACTCGCGAAAGAGGAAAAATAGCTGTAATAGCAAAAGGAGCAAAAAAACCTAAAAGTAAAATGTCCGCTATTACCCAGCCATTTGTTCATGCTAGTTTTTTAATTCAAATTGGCTCAAATATGGGAACGTTATACCAAGGTGAGGTATTACAATCGTTAAGATCTATTCGAGAAGACATTGTAAAAGCTGCATATGCCTCTTATGTTGCAGAATTAACGGATAAATTAGTAGAAGAAAATCATCCTGACCCATTCTTGTATCAACAACTACTTCAGACTATGGTATGGATGACAGAAGATAAAGACCTAGATATCCTTCTTTATATGTATGAATTAAAGATGTACAAAAAAGGTGGATTTGCTCCAGAGTTGAATCAATGTGTGAATTGTGGTCGTACGGAAGGTCCTTATACTTTCTCAGTGATGGAAGGAGGCCTTTTGTGCCGCTTCTGTAATCATATGGACAGTGAATCCTTTACGTTACCAGATACCATTATAAAGCTATTACGCATGTGTCTTTTAGTAGATGTAACAAGAATTGGGAATATATCTGTCAAAGACGAAAATAAACATCGTATCCGTGAAATATTAGATTTGTATTATGATCGTTATGGTGGTTATTTTATGAAGTCAAAAAAATTTCTTAATCAGCTGGATTGGTTAAAAGAATAAAAAACTTATAAAGCTTAAAAACTCGCTCATTTGTTACTTGATGACGGGTTTTTTCTTTCGTTTTAAACAGTATCTCACTAGTTCTTACACTTTCAAATAATGGTGATATAGTATATAATATTTAAACTAGTATGTCACATATAATGAGGGTGATAAAGCGTATGGATTTATCAGATCGGCAGCATCAAATTATAGAAATTGTCAAAGAGAATGGACCTATTACTGGAGAAAACATCGCGGAACAGTTAAGCTTAACACGTGCTACACTTCGTCCTGATTTAGCTATTTTAACAATGGCTGGATATCTAGATGCACGACCAAGAGTTGGGTATTTTTATACAGGGAAAACGGGATCAGAACTTCTTACAGAAAAACTAAAGAAATTTAAGGTGCATGAGTTTCAATCAATTCCTGTTGTTGTAAGTGATAATGTCTCTGTATATGATGCTATTTGTACAATGTTTCTAGAAGATGTGGGGACATTATTTGTTGTGAATGAAGGGGCTTTCTTGGTAGGAGTTCTTTCAAGGAAGGATTTGTTACGAGCAAGTCTAGGGAACCAAGATTTACGAGAAATTCCCGTCCATATCATCATGACAAGAATGCCTAATGTTACAATATGTTATAAGGATGACCTTCTGCTCGAGGCAGGACAAATTCTAATTGAAAAGCAAATTGATGCACTTCCTGTTGTGAAAGATAGCGAACAAGGGTATGAAGTAATCGGCAGGTTGACGAAGACTAACTTAACAAAAGCATTAGTAGAACTTGGGAGAGATCAAAGGGTATAAAGGTGTGTAGGAGGTATAGAAAGTATGGATAAACCAATTGTTTATGTAGTATCTGATTCAGTAGGTGAAACCGCAGAATTAGTAGTTAAAGCATCTATTAGTCAGTTTAATAACAGTAATTTTGAAATTCGACGTATCCCATATATTGAAGATACAGCTACACTTACAGAAGCTGTGCTTCAGGCAAAAGAACATAAAGCATTAATTGGCTTTACATTAGTAAAACCAGAATTCAGGTCTTTTTTGCTTGAAGAAGCAAGAAATCATAACGTTCCAGCAATCGACATAATTGGGCCCATTATTGATGAAATGGAGAACTTATATGGAAAAAAACCTCGTTTAGAGCCAGGATTAGTACATAAATTGGACGAGGATTATTTTAAACGAGTGGAAGCCATTGAATTTGCTGTGAAGTATGATGATGGACGAGATCCAAGAGGAATTCTAAAGGCAGACATCGTTTTAATAGGTGTGTCAAGAACTTCAAAAACACCATTATCTCAATATCTTGCTCATAAGCGGTTAAAGGTAGCCAACGTGCCTATTGTTCCAGAAGTAGATCCGCCAGAGGAATTATTTAAAGTGAACCCAGAGAAATGCATTGGTTTAAAGATAAGTGCAGAGAAATTAAATGATATACGAAAAGAACGTTTGAAAGCTTTAGGGTTAGATGACAAAGCAACATATGCTAACATGGAACGAATTAAACAAGAATTAAATCATTTTCAACAAGTTGTAGATAAAATTAATTGTGATGTGATAGATGTATCAAATAAAGCAGTAGAAGAAACAGCTAATACAATTATGAATGTAATAAGAAGAAAAGAACAATCATAATATAGTCTTTGAAGTGATTTAACTCACCTTAGAAACATCCTGTCATAGCTTATGCTAACCAGGGTGTTTCTGCTTTTATTATAGTAATGGAAAAATCACTTGATGTATTGCTAAAAGGAACGTTTTTGATGAGAGTGAAGAACTTTTCTTAGTGTTTCTATAAAATAACAGCTAAATTTGAAAAAAAAATCATGGCATTTACAAGATTTTTGTATTATAATTATTTTTTGTGAAAAAATGTTTATAGTTCGTTTGTCATATCCTGTGATTTACTTTTCAGAAAGTTTAAACTTATAGGGGAAGGAAGGAATTCTGGTAGTAATGTAGAAATAGAACTATAACACAACTCTAAATCCCACAAATATTGTCGAATTTTCTTATCTACTTAGAACTTAATTGGACTCATTTCTAAGAAATTAGATGTTCAGAGAAAAACAATCTATCGAATGGAAGGGTTTATGTAGTTATGGAATCAGGGAACATGATGGAAGAGCCTTTTTTATACTTCTGTTGAAGTATGTACACCATAAATGAACTCTTTTTTATACAAACAGACAGTCAACAATTTTTTAAAGGAATCGAAAAATGTTGTCGAAATATGAAGGTATTGTCTCCTTGATATAGAATAAACAGTAAACACGGTGATAAGTATGTCAACTCGTATCCCAGACAGTATAGTGGAAGAAATCAGGAATGCCAACGATATTGCTGATGTTGTGGGTGAATATGTTCAGCTAACAAAGAAAAGCCGTAATTACTTTGGGTTATGTCCTTTTCATAATGAGAAGACTCCTTCTTTTTCCGTTTCCCCAGACAAGCAGATTTTTCACTGCTTTGGTTGCGGAAAGGGTGGGAATGTCTTCACCTTCATTCGAGAAATAGAAGGACTATCCTTTCAAGAGGCTGTGCAATTGTTAGGAGAAAAAAGTGGTCATCAGCTTCCAGAAGGTATTTCTGGTAACGATGATGGCAACCATTCGAATCCTGAACTACAGAATTTATATGAAGCTCATAATTGGTTAACTAAATTGTACCATCATTTGCTCAGACATACAAAAGAAGGAAAAGATGGGTATGAACTTTTGAAAGAAAGAGGGTTAACCGATGAAACCATTGATGAATTTCAATTAGGATTTGCACCTAATTCAAAAGATTTCACTAAAAAATTTCTGGAGAATAAAGGATTTCACCCTCAATCGATGGTAAAGGGTGGTTTATTATCCTATAACGAAAATGGTCAATACGGTGATCGTTTCCGAGGGAGAGTTATTTTTCCTATAAGAAACCATCAAGGTAAAACCGTAGCGTTTGCAGGACGAAGTGTGAATGGTAACGACCCTAAATATTTAAATAGTCCTGAAACGGACCTTTTCCATAAAGGAAAGCTTCTTTATAACTTCGATCTAGCACGAGCTGAGATTAGGAAGCGTGGAGAAGTAGTTTTGTTTGAGGGCCAAATGGATGTTATATCTGCGTATCAAGCGGGTATAAAAAATGGTATTGCTACTTTAGGAACAGCGATTACAGATGCTCAAGCAAAATTAATTCGTAGATATGTAGAGCGTGTTATCATTTGTTATGACTCAGATGATGCTGGTATCGAAGCATCCTATAAGGCTGCTAATGCATTAAAGCAGGCTGGTTGTGAGGTGAGAGTAGCTACAGTTAGGGATGGGAAAGACCCTGATGAATTCATTCATCAATTTGGTAGTGAAAGCTTCAAGCAACAGGTATTAGATACTAGTGCTACTTACATGGGATTTATGATTCAATATCTAAAGCGTGGGTATAATTTACAACATGAAGGAGATCGCATCGCTTATATCGAAAAAGTGTTGGACGAGATTTCTAAAATGGATAAACCAATCGAGAGGGATCATTATGTACGAGAAGTGGCAGCTGATCATGATCTCTCTGTAGATGTTTTAGAAAAAGAAATCATAGATCGTAGAAAAAAGCAAGGTCTATATAAGGATAAGAACCCAACGAAAAGCTATACTAATTACCAGGAGCCTACGAATAAAGGGTCAAAGCTACTACCAGCCTTTCATAATGCAGAAAGACAATTGATACACTACATGATGCAAGATATGTCTGTAGCTGAAAAGGTTCAAGAACAATTAGGTGGTGCCTTCAATCTTACAGAACATCAAGTAATCGTAACTTACTTGTACGCTTTTTATGAAGAAGGATTTGCACCTAATTCCAGTCAATTTATCGAACATGTTCCAGACCCAGATGTTAAGAATCTTGTTTCAGAAATTGCAATGATGAAGTTACAGCCAGAAATAAGTGATCCTGAGATCCAAGACTACATCCGTGTTATTCAAGCAAAGAAAAATGAACAAGAAAACATTACATCATTACAAGCAAAGCAAAAAGAAGCAGAGAGACAACAGGATCCAGTACGAGCAGCCCAAATTGCAATGCAAATTTTAGAATTAAAAAAAAGCTTAAAGTCTTAATAAAGACTTGAGATAGAAGGAAGTTTTGGAAGGAGGGGGACTCATGGCAGAGAAGCCATCTAACTCAAAATCAACTGAGAATGAGCTAACCCTAGAACAGGCAAAAGAACAGGTGCTTGAATTAGGGAAGAAACGTGGTATTTTAGCTTACGAAGAGGTAGCAGAACGTTTATCCGGTTATGAGCTTGACTCAGAATCAATGGATGAATTTTATGAATATCTAAATGACCAAGGTGTAGAAGTCATTGGAGACTCTGAAGCAGATCCAAGTATGCAACAGTTAAACAAAGAAGAAGAATTTGATTTAAATGATTTAAGTGTCCCACCAGGAGTGAAAATTAATGATCCCGTCCGTATGTATCTTAAGGAAATAGGACGTGTAGATCTTCTTTCTGCTGAAGAGGAAATCAATTTGGCCCAACGTATCGAGAATGGAGACGAAGAAGCCAAACGTCGTCTTGCGGAGGCGAACTTACGTCTTGTAGTAAGTATAGCTAAACGTTACGTTGGGAGAGGTATGTTATTCCTTGACCTTATTCAAGAGGGTAATATGGGACTAATTAAAGCCGTTGAAAAGTTTGATTACCGTAAAGGTTACAAATTCAGCACCTATGCAACATGGTGGATTCGTCAGGCTATCACTCGCGCCATTGCAGACCAAGCAAGAACTATACGTATCCCCGTGCATATGGTAGAGACGATTAACAAGTTAATCCGAGTACAACGTCAACTTCTTCAAGACCTTGGTCGTGAACCATCTCCTGAAGAAATTGCAGAGGATATGGAACTAACTCCTGATAAAGTGAGAGAGATTCTAAAGATTGCTCAAGAGCCTGTATCTCTAGAAACACCTATTGGTGAAGAAGATGATTCTCATCTAGGCGATTTTATCGAAGATCAAGAAGCTACTTCACCTTCTGATCATGCTGCGTATGAGTTGCTAAAAGAGCAACTTGAAGATGTATTAGACACGTTAACAGATCGAGAAGAAAATGTATTACGTCTTCGTTTTGGTCTAGACGATGGACGTACTAGAACATTAGAAGAAGTAGGTAAAGTATTTGGAGTAACTCGTGAACGTATCCGTCAAATTGAAGCGAAAGCACTACGTAAGCTTCGTCACCCAAGTCGAAGCAAACGTCTCAAAGACTTCTTAGAATAGTCATTTAGTTTTTCAGTCATTAAGCGTCATATGAGATACGCTTAATGACTGGTTATTTTTATTTTATCAACACTATTCGATAATCATTCTAAAGAAAATTTGCCGAGTGGCAAGCCTATGGCGCAAACAGTGGCCTAGTTGCGCTTATACTTTCATCTTTTAAAAGATTTAAACTTTCTGAAAGTGCAATAAAACATAAGTGCTTTGAGTTGGAGTGAAGTTGATGGGAAATGAGCGCAAAAAAGTAATTATTGATGAAATTCAGTATTGGAGAACCCATCAATTGCTCCCAAAAGAATATTGTGATTTTTTGTTAGCGCTTTATACAGAAGGAGAAGGTGCTGATAATAGTAAAGGTGCTAATCGAAAATTAACATCTAATTTTATTCAGGTTTTTCTCCTACTACTTTTGTTACCAATATCATTTCTTGTGATATATTTTACTGAATTATCCATACCAATGCAACTTAGTGTACTAATTATTTTGTTAACCTTTTCATATTGGAGTATAATACGTAATAAAGAAAAGAATTCCCTCAACATACATATCGCAATGATTGTCTTTTTGCTTATATTATTCCTAGTAACTGTTTATGCTACAAAAGAGTTGATTGGATCATTTTTGCTATTACAAATCATGATATTATTTCATTGTGTTTTATGGAGCTATATTGGAATTAAACGAAAACTGTATTATCTTACAGCCTCAGGGATTATTGGATGTATCATCTGGGCAATTTACATCTTTTTTTAAGTTTTGACACGTTTTTCCCTTTTCTATCCTTGCTTTTTAAAGTAAAATATATATAGTTTGTCCTAGTGATAAAGAAAAAGGGGATTACATAAGGAGGAAATTAGCATGAAACGAAACCCAGTTATACCGTATGCACTTATAGCGGTATTAGGTATTACCCTTATGATTATTTTATCTTTTGTTGGTTTAAATCAAGTAGATAAGGTACAAGAAGAGCACAAAAATGGTGGAGAACAACAGCAAGAAGAAGGTGGGGGAGAAAGTGAAGGTGGCGAATCATCTTCGGCTAACCCTGAACAAATCTTCAAAAATAACTGTGCCTCTTGTCATGGCAGTGACTTATCAGGTGGAGTAGGTCCGAACTTACAAAAAGTTGGTAGTAAATTAAGCGTGGAGGATATTAAAGGCATCATTACAAATGGTAAAGGTTCTATGCCTCCAAATCTAATTCAAGGCGAAAAGAAAACTGCTGTTGCAAATTGGCTAGCTGAAAAGAAATAAAGCGTATTTGAAAAGCCTTCTGTCTTATGGAAGGCTTTTCTTTATGCTCTTGCGGTATACGTGCATACATCTGGTGAATTGTAGTAGGTCTAAGGGAAAGTTGGTCTTTGTAAGTAATATTAGTTTTTAAAATATACTATAAGTTTTCCTATTAGTAAGTTTTATGTAAAATAAAAGGTGTAAGAAAGATAAAGTGGTGATAAAAATGAATAGTTTACAGTTGTCAAACCGATTGCGTATAGTGGCATCTTATTTGCCAGATCATGCAATGTTTGCAGATATAGGTTCTGATCATGCTTATTTACCTTGTTATGTTTGTCTTCAAGATCATACAGCCACTGCAATTGCAGGAGAGGTAAATGAAGGACCGTTTCAATCTGCTAAAAGCGAGGTTAGTAAGCAAGGATTGAAAGACCGTATTGAAGTACGAAAAGGAAATGGACTAGAGGTGATTGATAGTGGTGAAGTTTCAGAAATAACCATTGCAGGTATGGGAGCAAGTCTGATATCTCTGATATTGAATGATGGCCTATCAAAATTAAAGCATGTGTCTAGGTTGATCCTGCAACCAAATGTGAATGCGATTCTTCTTAGAAAGTGGTTTATTGACCATGGGTATGAATTAATAGATGAACAGATTGTGGAAGAAGAGGGGCATTATTACGAAATTCTCGTTGCTGACAAGGGAATGCCAAGAGACCCTTACACAGATGAGAACTTTGAAAAAGAACTTTTATTTGGCCCCTTTTTAATGAGGAAATCCTCCGAAACTTTTCGTCAGAAGTGGACATCCGAAGCTGAAAATATAGAGAGAATTTTGAGTGAAATGAGGAAGGCATCACAGCCGAATCATGATAAAATAGAGGATTTCACACGTAAACTAAATTGGATAAAGGAGGTTTTACAAAGTGAGTCATAATATTGCAACTGGCCAACAAATTATTAAATGGTTTGAAGAATTTTCACCTAAGCATCTAGCTATGGATAAGGACCCAATTGGTCTTCATGTAGGAACCTTAAATAAACCCATATCAAAGGTGATGGTGACATTAGATGTGTTGGAGAATGTAGTTGATGAAGCTATTGAAAATGGTGTTGAATTAATTATTGCTCATCATCCACTATTATTTAAACCAATTCAACAAATTAATCCTGATACAGAAAAAGGTCGCATCGTTCAGAAATTAATCAAACATGATATAAGTGTTTATGCAGCTCATACCAACCTCGATGTTACAAAGGGTGGTGTGAACGATGCTATGTGTGAAGCAATGGGTCTCGAAGTGTCAGATGTATTAGTGGAGACAGAGAGAGAATCATTGTATAAACTTGCAGTATTTGTGCCAGCTACACATGAAGATCAATTGAGAGAAGCTCTTGGACATGCAGGGGCAGGTCATATAGGGGAATATAGTCATTGTACTTTTCACAGCTCGGGGACAGGAGCATTTAAACCATCAGATAACACCAACCCTTATATTGGTACACAAGGAGAACTAGAAAAAGTAGACGAGGTGAAAATGGAGACGATTATCCCTCAAAGTCATTTATCAAAAGTTCTTACTGCGATGGAAGAAGCCCATCCTTATGAAGAAGTAGCCTATGATCTCTTCCCACTTGAGAATAAAGGACAAAAACATGGTGCAGGTCGCGTGGCTTCACTTAAAGAGCCTATGAGCCTTAAGGATTTTGCGAACCATGTTAAAGCCTCCTTCGATGTACCTTCATTACGTGTTGTTGGTGATTTGTCTAAGACTATAAAAAAGGTAGCTGTTTTGGGAGGAGATGGGAATAAATTCATCACTCAAGCTAAACGCTCAGGGGCAGATGTGTTTATAACTGGTGACTTATACTTCCATGTTGCCCATGATGCTCTAGGTATGGGCTTAAATGTTATTGACCCAGGCCATCACGTAGAGAAGGTAATGAAAAAAGTCGTTCATGATTACTTACAAACAACGTTTAAAAAGCATAACATCCACACAGAAGTTATGACTTCGAAAGCGAATACGGAGCCATTTCAGTTCTTATAAAGAAAGCGCAACCGTGCTGGGAGTAACATATATCTGCGCCCTACAGGACGAAGGTCTGACGTAGCGGTTTTAATCGAACCTCCATCTTCCTAGAACCTTCAGATGAATCCTTTAGTGGGTAAAGAAACAAGAAAACACGTTTGATTCTATGTTAACTGATTGTACGAAGGTGAGGGAATTAAACTAGTTACTGGGCATTGGACCTAGCAAGTAAAAGGCAAAACTTAAACTTTCTTTCTTTTATTATAAGAAAAATCCTAGTACTGTGTACTAGGATTTTTCTACTTGCTTTATTTTTTTGTTTTAACTTTTGGTAGAATTTTGCGTTGTTCTACTTTAGATGTTCGATCCCATGTATTATCATCGTTGATATCGTAATTTTCAATAAAACGGATAACTTCTTTTACGAGTGGAGTAGGTGTTGATGCTCCTGCTGTAATGGCAACTTTCTCTACATCTTCTAACCACTCATAATCGATTTCACTTACGTCTGCTATACGATAAGCCTTTGTGCCGGCTTTTTCTTCGGAAACCTGTTGCAAGCGGCAAGAATTATTGCTTCGTGGATCACCAACAACAAGGGTTAAGTCGGCTGCTCCTGCTTGTTCAGCAACCGCTTCTTGACGAACTTGGGTCGCCATACAAATTTCTTGATGAATTTCGGTTTGAGGGTATTTTTCTTTCACTTTTTCCATTACATCGTAGACATCCCATTGACTCATTGTCGTTTGGTTGGTGACCATGATTTTATCAGATGTTAGGTTTAAGTCTTTAATATCTTCCTCATATTGGATTAAGTGTACATGATCAGGTGCAACTCCTAGTGCCCCTTCAGGCTCTGGGTGCCCTTTCTTACCAATATATACGATTTCATATCCATTTCCAGTCATTTCACGAATTAAATCATGGGTTCTTGTTACATCAGGGCATGTTGCATCTAATACAGTTAGTCCTTTTTCTTCAGCGCGTTGCTTCACCTCTGGAGATACACCATGAGCAGTGAAAATAACAGTACCCTCATGAATATCTTCCAATAGTTGTGAGCGGTCTTTACCATCTAACGTAACAACACCTTCACTTTCAAAGGCTTCTGTTACATGACGATTATGAACAATCATCCCTAAAATGTATAAAGGACGAGGTAAATTCGGATCTTTGGAGGCGTTGCGTGCAATGACCATTGCATCTACAACTCCATAACAATAACCTCTAGGAGCAATTTTAATTACTTCCATTATGCGGTCCCCCTCTAACTCCTGGAGAGTAAAAAGTTTCAAGTTTCTCTAACCCATTATAAAGGGAAAATGCAAATTATACAAAACAAGTCGGTTAAAAACTAAGCAAAGATGGATTAATTAATAGAACTCTACTATAATAAATAAGCAATAGTTGTACGTAAAGGAGACCTATAATGACAGATCAAACATTTAAATCATATGCATTGACGCCGATGATGAATGAAATTATAAGCAAGCTTGGGTTTCATGAACCTACCCCCATTCAATCAAAGGTTGTCCCGTCCGTTTTGAGAGGAGAAAGTTTAATTGGACAATCTCATACGGGCTCAGGTAAGACTCATTCCTACTTAATCCCATTGATCGATCAGATTGATGAAACAAAAAAAGAAGTACAAGTTATCGTTACAGCACCAACTAGAGAACTTGCTACTCAAATTTACGATGAAGTACGTAAGATGATTCAACATGCTGACAAACAAGAAACCTGGAAAGCAAAGTTATTTATTGGTGGAACGGATAAGCAAAAAACGATGGAAAACCTTAAAGAGCAACCACAAATTGTAGTAGGCACCCCAGGTAGAATTCTTGATTTAGTTCAAGAAGAAGCCTTAGATCCATATACAGCTAAATCGTTTGTTGTGGATGAAGCTGATCTTATGCTTGATTTAGGTTTTATTGAAGAAGTGGATCAAATTTTGTTAAGAATGGATGAAAAGGTTCAATTGCTTGTCTTCTCAGCTACTATTCCTGAAAAGCTAAGACCATTTCTGAAGAAGTATTTAGAAAACCCTGAATTCATAGTAGCAGATGAGAACAAGCCTTCTCCTGAGAAAATGGAACATCGCCTTATTCCTTTGCGTCATCGTGACAAGTCCGATATGATCATTAGTATTTCTAAGCTTATTCAACCTTACTTAGCAATTATTTTTGCAAATCGTAAGGAAAGAGCAGATGAACTGTACAAAGAATTAAATGATAAAGGCTTAGAAACGGGATTATTACATGGGGGTCTTTCTCCACGCGAACGTAAGAGAATGGTAAAGGACATTAAAAATTTACGCTTCCAGTATATTGTAGCTACAGACTTAGCTGCTAGAGGAATTGATATACAAGGCGTTAGTCATGTAATAAATGCTGACTTACCAAAAGAGGAAGAATTCTACATTCACCGAGTGGGTCGAACAGCTCGCGCCGGGTTAGAAGGTACAGCAATAAACCTATATACTGCAGAAGATGAGCAATTAATAAGCAAGCTTGAAAAGAGAGGTTTAACCTTTGATCGATATGATATCAAAAAAGGAGATTGGGAGCTTCTGAAAGATTGGAATGAACGCTCAACTCGCAAACATAAAGAGAGTGAAGCTGATCGTGAAGCATGGAAGCGAGTACGTAAGCCTAAAAAAGTAAAGCCAGGTTATAAGAAAAAAATGAAAAAGCAACAGGATGACATCAAGAAAAAGATGAATCGGAATAATAAAGGTAAGCGATAAAGCTTTTCATAATAAAACCCTCACTAGTTTTTCACTAGTGAGGGTTTTATTATGAAACGTTTTAAATTATTATTTTTAAAACGATTCTCGATGTAAGTTTAGTATCAGAAGAAAAAAGGTAAAGGACGAAAGGGTCAGTCGTCCTACGTTAAGATTTTGTAGTTTGAAGTAAATTTGGACGCCAATCAGAGAATGTTTGGTTTCTAAGGTCATCAATTTCATATTGATATGGAGGCTTTTTGTTCTTTTTATCTTCACCTACATAAGGGGTTTCCAGAATTTTAGGTATGTTCGTAAGCTTTGGATGATGAACAATATAAGATAATGCTTTAAAACCGATATATCCATATCCGATGTTTTCATGACGGTCTTTTCTAGCACCGCATTCATTTTTACTATCATTAATGTGAAGTACTTTCAATCGGTCTAGGCCTATTGTTTTATCGAAATGCTCTAATACACCATCAAAATCATTAACAATGTCATAGCCTGCATCATGGACGTGACAAGTATCAAGACATACAGAAAGCTTGTCGCTGTGTTCTACACCATTAATAATAGTTGCAATTTCTTCAAATGTTTTGCCTAGTTCACTACCTTTACCTGCCATCGTTTCAAGCGCTATCTGGCAATTGGTGTTTGGTTTATTTGCAAATACTTCATTAAGCCCTTCGATGATCTTGCTCAAACCAATTTCTTCACCCTGACTTACATGGGAGCCTGGATGTAACACGATTTGGTTAGCTTTTTGTAAGGCTTCAACTCGTTCTATTTCATTCGATAAGAAATCTACACCTAACTCAAATACATGGGGCTTTACCGTGTTCCCTATATTAATGATGTAGGCAGAATGTACAATGATTTCCTCAATATTATGCTTGTTCATATGTTCAATTCCTGCTTCAATATTAAGGTCTTCAATCGCTTTTCGTCGAGTGTTTTGAGGTGCACCTGTATAAATCATAAACGTGTTAGCACCATAAGAAAAGGCTTCTTCACTTGCACCTTTTAGCATGTTCTTCCCACTCATGGATACATGAGATCCTAATGTAATCATATCGACAACTCCTTTGCATGAATCAATTCAACATGGTTGATCTGCTCTCCATACTATAAATAAATTCATGCAAATGGTCAACTGAAACCGTATAAAAACGCCCTTTAAAAGGACGTTTAAGGTTGTTAGAACCAATGAGATAGACCATTATCTTTAATCATTTGTTGGAAGATGCGATTTACTTTCTGTGCAGTTTGAGGATCAGTTATTTGGGCGAGCTTTTTTAATGCTTTTATTCGATCTTCTTCCTCTAATGGATTTAAGTCCGTCCTTTTTAAGTAAGCAACTATATCGTTCGCTTGTTCTTTTGTTATATAAATTTGATGCTCCTGACCATAAGCTATAAGTGCGTTAGGTGTTAAATTCTTTAATTTTTGGTGAACTACTTGTTTAATCATCTTCTTCAAAATCATTCGCCTCATTTCTAAAATACTCTTTATAAGCAATCCTATGATAGGTCTAGGCTGGATGTGCATGATCTTCTAATTCATTAAAAAGACCTTTTACATATGGATTGGGTCAACCTGAGTGTTAAATGAAGAAAGGAGGACGATACGTATGGAACGTATTAAGTCTTATTCACAGTTATTGCTTTTGTTTTTATTTATAACCATTAGTTTTATGTTAATGTTACATTTCTATGGAGAGAAAACGGAAACATTACAGGAGAAAAATAAGCAACTAAGAAAAAAGAATGAGGAATTAGAGTCTGAAAATGATTATATGTCAAACATGGAAACGAGCTTCAAAGAAAAAAATGGCTATCACATTTGGCCTGCAAGAGATAAAATAGCGGAGAAGATGGTTCAAGAAAGTGAAGGAAGATTTAAAAAAACGTGGGCCTTGTATTTAGTTCGAGAAGCAAAACGATATGAAATCGACCCTTATATCGCATATGAGTTATTAAAAGTGGAAACAGGTGGTAAATTTGACCCCAAATTAGTTGGGCCTGAAACGAAATACGGACGAGCATATGGCATGTCACAGTTTATGAAGAATACAGCGCCATGGATTGCTGATATGGGTGGCTTGCCATACGAAGAAGAGCTTTTATTTGATCCTTATTACTCCATGCAATTATCTTTAATTTATTTAGATTATCTTCACAATGAATATGGAAACTGGAATGAAGCATTAACTGCATACCATCGAGGCATGGGTGGATTAGAAACCTACAAGAAAGAAAATGGACATGCAAAGAGTTGGTATGCAGAGGAGATACAGGAGAAAGCTAAATCTCATGGGGCATTAGCTTTTGCAGAATAACTAGACCATAACTAGCTCATCTTAAGATGAGCTAGTTTTAATTCAATGCATTTGTATAACTGAAAAAGTGATGTGGCTGGACCGAGCAATTAGCAAACTTCCTGCACCTCGTCAACATCAAATCGCTACAGCTCATCGTGTTTCCTTTATCTCAAAACGATTCATACGCAGAAACATCGAACCTAGCCACGTCCTGTGGGCAGCAGTTTGTACGTCGCTAAACGGCGCATGCGCTTTTGTTCTGTAGGAGCAATTAGACCATCACTTTAACATAAGGTACTTCCATGGCTAAATGTACCACCATAATCTATGTGATTTTGCCATAAACTAAACATGCACCTCTAAAGAAAGCGAGGGAAAATTTTTATGGATGATAAAAATCGTAACTCCAACGAGGAACATGTTGAAGAAGCTCCGCAATATGGGAACGAAAAAGAAAGTGAATTCAAAGAAATAGAAAATCATGACCAGGATGAACGTGTCATAGGGGAAGAAGACACATTAGCGAACAGTCCAAGCGTTTATCCAGGTACAGACGATGTGGAATTCGCCCAAGAAGCTGCAATTGATGAAAACAGTGTCCGTGATCCAATTAAATCTGATGAAAAGGAAACAGATATGGAGAGCAATGTCCAAGCAGGTTTTGGCTGGTTGGCTGTCATTCTTTCCGTACTATCCTTCTTTATATTACCGGTTATTATGGGCGCTGCTGGGATCATTGTTGGTTTTATTGCTAGGCGAAGAGGTGCTGACACATTAGGGAATACAGCGATTATTGCTGGTGCCATTTCTATTGTGTTAACGCTGTTTTTAGCTCCATTTTAATTAATTTAAATAAAAAAAGCAGCTCTTATTGAGCTGCTTTTTTCGATTTATTAACCTTTTTGTGCTAAATATTCTTCAGCAATTTTGTCGACTTCTTTCTTCAATTCTTCTACCATGGTTTCTTCAGGAACCTTACGAATAATTTCTCCGTGTCGGAAAAGAAGACCCTCACCACGTGCTCCGGCAATACCAATGTCAGCTTCACGTGCTTCTCCTGGACCGTTAACAGCGCAACCTAGCACAGCGACTTTTATCGGTGCTTTAATGTTTTGAATGTATTCTTCAACTTCATTTGCAATAGAAATTAAATCAATTTCAATTCGACCGCATGTTGGACAAGAAATAAGTGTTGCAGCATTGTCGGCTAGGCCGAATGTTTTAAGCAGTTCACGGCCAACTTTGACTTCTTCTACAGGATCTGCACTTAAAGAAATACGAAGGGTACTTCCAATTCCTTTGCTTAGGATAGCTCCTAAACCTGCAGCACTTTTTACGGTACCAGCAAATTGAGTTCCTGCTTCTGTAATACCTAAGTGTAATGGATAAGAAATATGCTCAGCAGCCTTTTCGTATGCTTCAATAGCTAAGTTAACATCAGAAGCTTTTAATGAAACGATGATATCATGGAAATCAAGTTCCTCTAATATTTGAATATGGTGAAGAGCACTTTCGACCATGGCATCAGCTGTTGGATAACCGTATTTTTCAAGAAGATGGCGCTCTAAAGATCCAGCATTAACTCCTATTCGAATAGGTATTCCTTTTTCTTTAGCAGCATTAACAACAGCTTCTACTTTACGACGTTTACCGATATTACCAGGGTTGATACGAATCTTGTCAGCTCCACCTTCAATTGCTTTTAAAGCCATTTTATAATCAAAATGTATATCGACAACTAGTGGTATATTAATTTGTCTTTTAATGTCAGCAATTGCGTCTGCTGCACGTTCATCTGGACATGCCACTCGAACGATTTGACAACCAGCCTCTTCTAGACGATGTATTTCTTTTACAGTTGCTTCTACATCATGTGTCTTTGTTGTTGTCATTGATTGGACGACAACTTTATTACTACCACCAATTACGAGGTCTCCAACACGTACTGGGCGTGTATCTTTACGATTTGTAATAGTCATATAATCGCTCCTTTAACGATTGCGATATTTCTAAGCCTATAAAACTCACCATAATCATTATAAAGGCATTCAAATCAAATATGAAGTAACGAGCATTATTTTTACATATCATTTTCATTTTGTCTATAGACAGGGAAATAATAAGGTTCGTTTGTTTCAATTTGATGAGGATTTGTATTAGGATTTAAGTCTTCGAAATCCTTAAGCATTTGCTGAATGGTAACTGGGTTACCTTGTTTATTTAATCGTTCAATTATAGATAGTACCGTTTCACCAGCTTTTACTTTATATTGAATAGTTTCGAATCGTTTATTGGATTGAAGAGGTTGGTCAACAGTGTTAGTTGTAGCCTTTGAAGTAGTAGAAGGCTGTGTTATTTGTTTTGAAGTTGTTTCTTCATTTTCATTAACGGATGCTGGGAATGTTCCTGTGGTTAGGTCTTTTGTTATACTTACAATAAAAAGAAAAACGAGAGTCACAACTAATAATTTTTTTATCATTTTCCTCATAAACCTTCTCCCTTTAATTTATTTCTTTATACTTAGTTCTATAAAAAACGTAATTTTCTTTCTTTTTTGAAACAATTAAGAAAAATAAATCGTAAATATATATATAAGTGAGGTGTTTACAATGTTTGCTATAGATGCAGCCTGGATTGCGTTACTCATTACTGGTTTTGGGACGATGTTCTTGTTTGGGGAATTATTTGTTAACATGAAAGGAATATTTGGTGTCCTAGGATTGGCATTTATTACATTCTACTTTATGTCATATTTGTCAACTACGATGTTCTTTATCATGATGATCGTGTACTTAGTTAGCTTGCTTCTTATTATAATTGATGGGAAATTATTAAATGATGGCACCCTATCTACTATTGGGGGCATAAGTATGCTTTTTACAGTAGGTATGAGTGCGCCTGACTGGGTGACAGGAATGTATGGAGTGAGCGGTGTGTTACTTGGTGCATTTGGTTCACTGCTGTTTCTGAAGGTGTTCCCTAAGCGTAAAATGTGGTCGAAAATTGCTTTATTAGATCAGTTAACTTCGGAACAAGGGTATAATTCGATGAATGCCTCTTATCAGCATTTAGTGGGAAAAGAAGGTGAAACGCTAACAGATCTAAGACCTGTAGGGAACATAAAAGTAGAAAATAATGAATACAGTGCTGTATCAAATGGTCATTGGATTCAAAAAGGAGAAGCAATTCGTGTAGAAAATGTAGATGGGACGAAAATCCTGGTGAAAAAGATTGAACTTTAATAAAATTTAAGGGTTTATTTACACCTCATTAAAAAAAGGATTGTCATACTCAATTGACTAATCATGAATAATGAGGTGTTCGTTATGAAAATCACCTAAGCTTTTTCAAAAGCTCTTTTCGAAGAGAAATATAAATGGACGAAACAGAAGAGGTAAGGAATCAACTAGCAGTTATTTCCAGGAACTTACAATTTTAACTTGAATATAGAAAGAAGGACCGTTCCCATTTATTAGGAACGGTCCTTCTTTCTATATAGGGACAAGCAAAGGCTTTAAATTTATCAGGTACACAACCGTGTTAATTCTTCATTTTCTCTCTTTTGGCCTTGGTACTTTCTTGATGATAAAGAAGAGATAAAGTGTAGAACCAATCCAAGCTAGCATGGCGCCAATAGGTAATTGAATGCCTAATCCTTCTAGTATTGCTAGTGTAAGGGTAGGAACGGTTGTTGCATATACAGAAAGATTCCATGTTTGTTTGTAATTCAAGGGCTTAGATTGCAACTTAGCAAACAAAATTCCTATCCCACCCAAAAGAGTTATCTCTACAAATTTTATCCCAGTCGCAAAAAAATAAAGAATTGTAAGTGAAATGGGTAAGGGGAGCGGGAGGCTAGATAGCACATCCCCTTCATATGTACCGAGCACCTCTCCAAATAGTGTAGGAAGTAAACTGATCAGCATGAGAAAGAATAGATATGTAATGGACTTGCCAATAGATAATATTCTAAATGCTGAAGTGCGTTTTGGGGAATAGATACTATATAAGAGCTGTTTGAATAGTGTAATATTTTTCATTCTGTCATCACCTTCATTCTGTTTACAAACCTAATGATAAATGAGGAGGTTTCCTAAAAGCAATTATAAAGAATAAAAAAAGATTTAAGAGGTTCTATGAAAATGAATGTTAAGAAAATGTAAATTTAATATTAAATAAACCGAAATGCCTTTACAAAACATTCATAATCCTTTAATAATAGATGAGGGTTTTGGAACAGAAATCTACAAAAAAAGACAAAACATTGGATGAGGGGAGTAAAACCATTGGAAGAAATTAACGTACAAGAAATGATCTTTCAGTTTATTGGTGGTTTAGGGATCTTCCTATTTGGATTGAAATATATGGGGGACGGTTTGCAAAAATCTGCTGGTGATCGTCTTCGAAATATATTAGATCGCTTTACTACGAATCCATTCATGGGCGTACTAGCGGGTATGCTAGTTACAATGCTAATCCAGAGTAGTTCGGGCACAACGGTTTTAACTGTAGGCTTGGTTAACGCTGGTTTTATGACTTTAAGACAAGCAATTGGGATCATAATGGGGGCGAACATAGGTACTACCGTAACTGCATTTATTATAGGAATTGAGATTAAAGAATACGGTCTGCCTATATTAGCTCTAGGAGCATTGTTGCTATTCTTCTTTAAGAACAAAAAAATCACTTATTTAGGCCAGACTCTCTTTGGCTTTGGTGCTCTATTCTATGGTTTGAAGCTAATGAGCACTGGGATGAAACCTTTGAGAGGGCTTGAAGCGTTTCAAGATCTTACGGTAAGCATGAGTGAACAACCTATTCTAGGTGTGGCGATAGGAACATTATTTACAGTTGTTGTTCAAAGTTCCAGTGCGACAATTGGAGTGCTTCAGGGTTTATATGAACAAGGCGCAATTGACCTTCAAGCAGCTCTGCCTGTGTTATTCGGGGATAATATTGGGACAACCATTACAGCAGTACTTGCTGCTATTGGTGCTAGTATAGCTGCCAAACGTGCAGCATTTACGCATGTCATTTTCAACATTGTAGGGACGGTCTTGTTCTTATTTTTGCTAAAGCTTTATATTCCATTTATAGACTACTTGAAAAGTGCTATAGGATTAAACGAGCCAATGACAATCGCATTTGCACATGGTATTTTTAACTTTACGAATATGCTTATACAATTTCCTTTCATAGGTTTACTAGCCTATATTGTAACCAAACTTATACCAGGTGAGGATACGGCAGTGGATCAAAAACCTCAACACTTAGATCCTATATTTATTGAACAGTCTCCATCACTGGCTTTAGATCAAGCGAAAGAAGAAGTGATGAGAATGGGAGACTTTGCATATAAAGGACTCGAAGAAACGAGTCAATATTTAAATACTCAACAACGGAAACATGCAGACAAAGCTCTACAATTTGAAGAAGCCTTAAATAATCTAGACCGCAATATAACAGATTACCTAGTAAGTATCTCAGGGTCTTCTTTAACAGAAGCAGAAAGTGCAAAGCATTCGGCACTTATTGATTCAGTACGTGATATTGAACGAATTGGGGACCACTTTGAAAATATCCTTGAATTAGTTGATTATAAAATATCAAACAAACTAGACCTTACTGAACAGGCAAAGGAAGATTTAAATGATATGCTAAATCTAACTTTACTCACAGTAAAACAGGCTATAAAATCACTTGAAACAATGGATAGGGAAGAAGCATTAGCAGTTGTTCAAAAAGAGAATCAAATTGATCAATATGAAAGGTCTTATCGCAAGAAACACATCATACGCATGAATGATGGACTTTGTACTGGACCTGCTGGTATCGTTTTTGTTGATATCATTAGTAATTTAGAACGAATAGGGGATCATGCAGTAAATATTGCCGAAGAAGTATTAGCTAATCATAATTAAAGAAAGAGGGAGAGAGTTACTCTCTCCCTCTACAAAAAAATAATAAGTATTTTTAAATTTTTATCTTGAATGATAAGGGACTACGTGCTATATTATTCGTGTTGCTTCTTTTTCAACAAAAAATTATTGACGGATTTCAGAAACAATGTTATATTATAATTCGTCGTTGAAAAGATATTGTTTCTTCAACGGAGAGGCAATTATTACAAAGATCACTATTAAATGATCTTCAAACATTTAATGTAGCCGCTGTGAATAGCAGGTCATTAAATATCAGAATTTAATTACTGTAAACTTATTATCATATTCCAACGTAGCTCAGAGGTAGAGCTATCGGCTGTTAACCGATCGGTCGCAGGTTCGAATCCTGCCGTTGGAGCCAATTGGCGGCGTAGCTCAGCTGGCTAGAGCGTACGGTTCATACCCGTGAGGTCGTGGGTTCGAGTCCCTCCGCCGCTACCATTTACATATTGTCCTGTTCTACAGGGACTAATGAAAAATAATATTTATGGCGGTTGTGGCGAAGTGGTTAACGCACCGGATTGTGGCTCCGGCATTCGTGGGTTCGATCCCCATCAATCGCCCCATTAGAGTTGGACCCTTAGCTCAGCTGGTTAGAGCTATCGGCTCATAACCGATCGGTCGCAGGTTCGAGTCCTGCAGGGTCCACCACTCTTTTTTTATGTTAATACGGAGGAGTACCCAAGTTCGGCTGAAGGGAGCGGTCTTGAAAACCGCCAGGGGGTTAACGCCCCGCGGGGGTTCGAATCCCTCCTCCTCCGCCATTTTATTTAAAAACAATACATATCTTTTAGGTTAATGTAGGCTCGGTAGCTCAGTCGGTAGAGCAACGGACTGAAAATCCGTGTGTCGGCGGTTCGATTCCGTCCCGAGCCACCACTTTTTTTTTAGAAGCAAGCAAATCAAGCTTGCATTTTTTTATGTTATTGGAAAATAAAAACTTGATTTGTGTATAAACAAAATAATAATAATTTAAAATCTAAAACACACCATTGAATAAATGGATGTGTTTTTTATTTAAATGTTTTATATTGCCTAATTTAGGATAATATACAAGTGGAGCGTTTCTTATGTTATCTTTTGTGTGCTTATTATTTGCAAGGGAAACAACGGTTTGATACGCTTACAATTGAAGCTTGTAACTCTCGCAAGCAAATATGTTTTACATATTATTTAAGGAGGAGATTCAAGATGGCTAAATTTGAACTACCAGAACTTCCATATGCATATGATGCATTAGAGCCTCATATTGACAAAGAAACAATGAACATTCACCACACGAAGCACCATAATGGTTATGTAACGAAGCTAAACAATGCTTTAGAAGGGCATGCAGACCTACAAGACAAATCACTTGAACAACTTCTTGGAGACCTAGATGCAGTACCTGAAGATATCCGTACTGCTGTTCGTCGCAATGGCGGTGGCCATGCAAACCACACCTTATTCTGGACAATTATGTCTCCAAATGGTGGTGGAGAACCATCTGGTGAACTAGCTGATAAGATTAAAGCTAAATTTGGAAGCTTTGATGAATTTAAAGATACATTCACTAAGACAGCACTTGGCCGTTTCGGTTCAGGCTGGGCTTGGCTAGTTCTTAACAATGGTGAATTAGAAGTTATGGATACCCTTAATCAAGACTCTCCAATCATGGAGGGCAAAACGCCTATCTTTGGTCTAGATGTTTGGGAGCATGCTTATTATCTAAATTATCAAAATCGTCGTCCTGATTACGTTTCTGCATTTTGGAACGTAGTTAATTGGGATGAAGTAGAGCGTCGTTTTAACGAAGCTAAATAAAGTAACGTATTCAATAAGGTGCGGATTACAATCTGCACCTTTTTTTTGTTGAAAAATTTTAAATGTTTGCTTGTGAATAACAGTTGTATCAAGTTCCAAATGCAAACAAAAGGGCCAATTTCTCGTTTTAAGAGTACTTATGTTTTTCTTTCCTCGATTCAAAAGAAAATCCTTCCTTCATTTATTGCAGCAACATCAAACAAGCCTAGACCTTCTAGGTAACAATACATAAAATCTAAACTCACGCCTTTGTAAAAATGCAAATATAACATTTCATATCCCTTTGTTTTGAATAACTATATCCTTTTTGAAAAGACTAAGGTGTAGATATTTAGGAGGCGTTTGGGGTAATGAACAAAAAAATGAACGCAATACTAGGAGATGTAGAAGTCAACCGAGACTTGATTTTATTATTAACTATTGGTGGATTATATGCGCTAGGGATTTTCCTCTCCAATACATTTGTAAATATATACTTATGGAAGCAATCTGGGGAATATTTAGCTATTGCGCTATATAATCTTTCTATATATATTATGCAACCCTTAACTTTTATTTTAGCAGGTCGGTGGGCCAAGCGTATGGATCGCGTCATTGTGCTTAGACTTGGTGTGATTTTCTTATCTTTGTTCTTTTTAACTGTGCTTATTGTAGGAGAACAAGCTGCTACCTATAAACTACTGTTGGGGTCAGTGCTAGGCATTGGATATGGATTTTATTGGCTAGCATTTAACGTACTTACTTTTGAAATAACAGAACCAGAAACAAGGGATTTTTTTAATGGTTTCCTTGGTTTACTTCAATCCTTTGGTGGTATGGTTGGTCCAATATTAGCTGGTTTTATTATTTCTAGAATGACTGAGAATACAGGTTATACGATCATTTTTTCTATATCTCTAACGTTGTTTATTTGTGCAGTAATCTCAAGCTTCTTTTTAAAAAGGCGTTCCGCTAAAGGGAATTTTTCGTTCAGGCGTATTATTCATGAACGTAAAAGGGATCATAACTGGAAGCGCATATTAACAGCGCATATTTTTCAAGGATTAAGAGAAGGCACATTTCTATTTGTAATTTCTATTTGGGTATTTATCACTACGCAGAGTGAATTTGCTCTAGGAACGTTTAACTTAGTATATTCAGGTTTTGCATTTCTCTTCTATTATTTAGTAACACGTTTCGTGAAGCCAAGAATGCGAAAGACATCTATTTTTGTTGGGGGACTGACACTATATTTATCTTTATTTTTAATCTTGATTAAATTGAGTTACCCAACATTGCTAATTTATGCCGCCATTATAGGTGTAGCATATCCAATTATATATGTCCCTTATTTATCGTTAACCTATGATGTGATCGGGAAAGCATGGCATGCTGCTGAAATGAGGATTGAATATATTGTTGTAAGAGAATTGTATTTGAATTTAGGGCGTGTTATTTCTATATCCATTTTTTTATTAGGTGTTTCGTTATTTTCTCCAGAGATAATCATCCCATATATATTGATGATTGTAGGTATTGGACATTTTGTAATTTACTTCTTTATAAAGGATGTTCGATTTACTCTAAACACAGAGGAAGAATCTGTTTTTGTAAAAAATAAACTTGCTGACAACGATAATAGGTAAACAGGAATTGAGTTGCATAGTATAGGACCAGGAGAGATGATATAATTATAAAGATGATATTTAAGTAATAGGGAGAGAGCTATGGGGAACAAACATAAGAAAAAGAAGTCACATCTTCCCTTTCGGTTGAATGTATTGTTTTTTGCGATATTTTTATTGTTTTCTGGCTTAGTGCTACAGCTAGGGGTTGTGCAAATTCTATATGGGGCTGATGCACAAGAAGAAATTGATAAGACGACAAATCAAACAACTAAAGTACCTGTACCAAGAGGCAAAATGTATGATCAATACGGTAATATAGTAGTGGACAATGAACCTATGTACTCTATCACATATACACCTATGAAATCACCTAGTCAACAACTCCATTTAAGCATTGCTAAGAAGTTGGCAGAAATGATTGAAATGGATACAGGAGACATTACCGTTAGAGATAAGAAGGATTATTGGATCTTAACACAAGAATCACCTTACGAAGATCGTTTAACAAAAGAGGAGCAAACATATACAGATGAAGAAGCGCAAGCAGAAAAATCAACACCGTACGAGCTTCTTTTAGAAAGAATCGATGTAAATAAAGACCTTAATTATAGTGAAAAAGAGAATGAAATCATCGCCATTAAACGAGAATTAGATCGAGCGTATTCCTTAACGCCACATGTTATTAAGAACGAGGGTGTAACTCAACAGGAATATGCAGTGGTTGCAGAGCATTTAAATGAACTACCGGGAATTAACGTTACCACAGACTGGAAACGAAAATACCCATATGGGAATTCACTTAGAGATTATCTTGGTAGTATAACCTCTGAAGGGTTACCAAAAGATGAACTTGATTATTTCTTATCCCGTAATTACAGTCGTAATGACCGCGTGGGTTCGGGTGGAATTGAAAAAGAATATGAGATGGTTTTAAAAGGTCAAAAGAAGCAAATCCAATATACTACAGACCGTAATGGTAACCTTGTTAATGAGAAAGTCGTACAGGAAGGTGAACGCGGTCAAGATTTAGTTTTGAATGTGGATATGGAATTGCAAAAGATAATGGATGAATCTATTCGTAAACACTTAACCATCGCAAAACAAAAGTTTCCTATAGAAAACAAATATATGAAGGAAGCGATGGCCGTAGCAATGGATCCGAACACTGGTGAAGTATTGGCTATTTCGGGTCAAACCTACGATGAAGAAGAAAACGAGTTTTATGATAGTGGTGTAAGAGCAGTGAATGCTCCAGTATTACCTGGTTCCGCTATAAAGGGAGGAACGATGCTTGCAGGTTATGATTATGGAGTAATAAGTTATGGGGAGCAAATTTATGATAATCCAATTAAACTAATGGGAACTCCTTCAAAAAGTTCTTATCAAAATTTGGGATTAGTTTCTGATATTGAAGCTCTTAAGAAGTCATCCAACGTTTATATGTACCACGTTGGGATGAGAATTGGTGGCGATCCTAGTTACCAACCCAACGAGAAACTTACTTTTTATCCAGAGCGTTTTCAAGTATTTAGAAATTACTACAGTCAATTTGGCTTAGGTGTCAAAACAGGCTTAGATATTCCTAGCGAAACGGAAGGTTCTGGTCAACAGAGTGATAATTTCCGAGGTGGTAATATAATGGACCTTGCAATCGGACAGTATGATACGTACACCACAATGCAGTTGGCACAATATGTATCAACAATTGCAAATGATGGTTACCGTGTCCAGCCTCAGATTGTAAGTGAAATTCGTGAGCCAACTACAGAAAGAGAGCAACTTGGACCTGTGGTTCAATCGAATAACACCAATGTGTTAAACCGAGTAACAATGGATGAAAAATATATCAATCGTGTCCAGCAAGGATTTAGAGAGGTGTTTACAAACGGAGGTACAGCCTACACATACTTCAAAGATGCTGATTATGACGCAGCAGGTAAAACAGGTACTGCGCAAGCTAGTTATTGGGAGCCTATACGTGATGGTGAAGGAAATGTAATGGAATATAAAGAGCGTAAACTTGAAAATTTAACACTAGTAGGATACGCGCCATATAATGATCCAGAAATTGCGTTTGCAGTAGTAGTTCCCTATACAGGCATTGTGAATGGGCAATATCAAACAAATAAAATGATCGGAAGAGATCTTTTAGATGGATACTTTAAATTAAAAGAAGAACGAAAAGAAAAGGAAAGCGTTAAAGATATCTCAGAAGAAAAGAAACAAGTAAATGAACAGTAGATGAATAATTATATACAACAGAAAATGCATACTAATAGATGTCCTAGGACAAAATATTGCGAGTCAAGCAATATTTTGTCCTTTTTTTATACTTAATATAAGAAAAAGGTAATCAAGCAGATGCCCTTTTTGTAGGTTTTTGCTGAAAAGTTTACATCATCTTTTAACTAATTTACACAACCTTAACATTTTGTTCATATGTACTTAAAAGTGTCTAGGTAAGATGTGAATTGTAAGTTGATCAAGGGAATCAACCAACAAAATTCAACAAACATTTTAGGGGGCAAAAGAAATGAAGAGTTTCAAGAATTTAGCGCTATTACTTACTCTTGTATTCGCTCTTACTGCATTAGTTGCTTGTGGAAGCAGTGAAGGTGGAGACAGTGCAGAAGGCTCTGGTGATGAAGGACAAGCAGATTCAAACGGCTCTGAAGGCGGCGAAAGTGAAGAGCTTTCTGGTACAGTAAAAGTTGCAGGTTCCTCTACTGTTTATCCAATGGCAGTTTACATTGCAGAGCAGTATCAAAGAGAACAATCCAGCGTTCAAGTAACAGTTGACTCAATTGGATCTGGCGGTGGATTCAAGAAATCTACTAAAGGTGAAATCGACCTTTCTAACGCCTCTCGTAAAATTAAAAAAGAAGAAAAAGAAATTGCAAAAGAAAATGGTGTAACTCTTGAACCACTAACTCTTGCTTATGACGGTCTTACTGTTGCAGTAAGTACAGAAAATGATTTCGTTGACAACCTTTCTGTTAAACAGCTTAAAGAAATCTTCTTAGCTGACAGTGGGAAAACAAAATGGTCTGACATTAACTCTGAATGGCCTGACAAAGAAATTAAGATCTTCGCTCCTGGACATGATTCAGGTACATTCGATTACTTCAACGAAGCCATTCTTGAAGAAAATCCAATGCGTGAAGACAGTGGTGTAACACTTTCTGAAGATGACAACGTACTTGTACGTGGTATTAAGAACGACAAATACGCTATCGGATTCTTCGGTTATGCATACTATACTGCAAACAAGGACTCTCTTAAAGCTCTAGGTATTCAAGATGGCGAAGATGCTGAAGCTGTAAAACCAAGCCCTGAAACAATTCAAGATGGTTCTTACACTCCACTTTCTCGTCCACTATTCACTTATGTAGTTAAGAGTAACTTAGAAAAACCACAAGTTCTTGATTACACGCTTTTCACTCTAAACAATGCTGGCGCTGCAGCTGAGAATGTAGGTTATGTAGCACTTCCAGATGATGAATATCAAGAACAAATTGATAAAGTTAAAGAATGGGCTCCATCAAACTAAAAAGAAAACATCTAAATCAAAACTCTAAATAGTTTAGGTGAGGGGCAACTAGTGTCACTAGTACCCCTCGCTTTTGCTATGTTGATGAGATGAAAGGAGTTTTTATGAATTATGGCTTCTAACTCTAATGAGAAGACAGAACAAACTTCAATTAGTAAAAGAATAGAGAAGAACAGACAAAATAACGGCTCTCTAAGGTTTATTGAGAAAATGGTCCCTAAGCTATTATTGTTAGCATCAATCTTATCGGTATTAGTTACAGTTGGGATATTATACACTTTATTAAGTGAAGCTGTAACATTTTTTGCAGAAGTGAACATCTTCAGCTTCTTATCGGGGACGGATTGGCAACCATGGCAGGGGTCATTTGGAGTGTTAGGATTAGTAAGTGGAACTTTATTAATCACCGTAATTGCTATGATTGTAGCCATACCAGTCGGTGTGGCATCAGCTATTTTCTTGAGTGAGTATTCGAGTGATAAGTGGAGAAGAATTTTAAAACCCCTTTTAGAGGTACTAGCAGGTATCCCTACAGTTGTTTATGGTTTCTTTGCGTTAACCTTTGTAACTCCAGTCCTAAAATCTTTTATACCTGATTTATCTTTCTTTAACGCATTGAGTGCTGGAATTGTTGTAGGTGTTATGATTATACCAATGATTGCATCGTTAACTGAAGATGCTATGAGTGCTGTTCCAAATGAAATGCGCCAGGGGGCATTGGCATTAGGATCTACTCGTTTAGAAACAACACTTAAAGTTGTTTTACCTGCATCTCTATCCGGCATAGTAGCTTCATTCGCTTTAGGTATTTCCCGTGCAATAGGAGAGACGATGATCGTTGCCATTGCTGCAGGTGCAACACCTAAATTTACGATGGATCCTACACAGTCTATTCAAACAATGACAGGATACATTGTTCAGGTTGCAAAAGGGGATGCTGGTTTCGGTAGTACTATATACTACAGTATATATGCAGTAGGAGCTACCCTATTTATCTTTACTCTAATTATGAATCTATTAGCTCAATATATTTCTCGTCGATACAGAGAGGAGTATTAAAGTATGAACTATATTGACGAACAAGTTGTCCAAAAAAACATGGGGAAGCGAATCAAAAAGAATAGTATAGGTAAATGGCTATTCTTTATTGCTACACTTATCGGTTTAGTATTCTTAGCTGCTTTAGCTTATCGTATATTGACTCAAGGGATTGGTGGAATAGATTGGCAGTTTTTAAGTGGTTTCACATCTGCATCACCTGAACGTGCTGGTATTAAAGCAGGTGTAGTTGGCTCGTTATGGTTAATGGCTGTTACAGCACCAGTAACGATTATCTTAGGGGTAAGTACTGCCATTTATTTAGAGGAATATGCCAAGCAAAATCGATTGACTCGATTTATTCAAACAAATATTCAAAACCTTGCAGGAGTACCATCCATCGTTTTTGGTCTATTAGGTTTAACGATTTTCGTTTATGTTTTTGGTATTGGGGAAGTGATTCTATCAGGGGGACTAACGTTAGCGTTACTTGTTTTACCAGTTATTACTGTAGCTGCACAAGAAGCAATTCGTTCTGTTCCACAAGATGTACGCCAAGCTTCCTTTGCTTTAGGTGCCACTAAATGGCAAACAGTAAGGCGTGTTGTATTGCCAGCAGCTATTCCAGGAATATTAACTGGTAGTATATTAGCGTTATCTCGTGCTATAGGTGAAACAGCGCCATTACTTGTTGTAGGTGCTTCAACGGCTATATTCACTTTACCAGGTAATATAAATGATCCTTATACAGCAATGCCTATCCAAATCTTTAGTTGGACTCAACAGCCTCAACAAGCGTTCCAAGACGTCGCTTCTGCTGGTATTGTTATATTATTAGCTATCTTGTTGTTGATGAATTTTATTGCTGTAATGATTCGTAATAAGTTCTCAAAACGTTTTTAATCAAGATACTGTCTACAAGATTAGATCTAAGGAGGTCATACACATGGCTCAGGCAAATGAACAACAAACTCAAAGTGCAATGACACAAAATCAACCAAAAGAATCAGTATATAGTGTTAAGAACTTAAACCTTTGGTACGGTGAAGACCAAGCACTTTATGATATTAATATGGATATTGGTGATAAAGATGTAACGGCAATAATTGGTCCATCTGGTTGCGGTAAATCTACGTTCATTAAAACTCTTAATCGTATGGTTGAGATGGTTCCTATAGTTCGTACTTCTGGTGAGATTGATTATAGAGGGAACAATATTTTTAGAAAGAACTATTCTGTAGAGGACTTAAGAACCAAAGTAGGGATGGTCTTCCAGAATCCTAACCCATTCCCTAAGTCCATTTATGAAAATATTGTATATGGTCCAAGAATCCATGGCATTAAAGACAAAAAAACGCTCGATGCTATTGTAGAGAAGAGTTTAAAAGGCGCTGCATTATGGGATGAAGTAAAAGATCGTTTAAATCAAAATGCATTTGGTCTATCTGGTGGTCAGCAGCAGCGTGTATGTATCGCTCGTTGCTTAGCTATTGAGCCTGATGTTATACTAATGGATGAGCCAACATCAGCATTAGACCCAATATCTACAGCTAAAATTGAAGAACTTGTACAAGAATTAAAAGAAAATTATAGTATTATAATCGTAACACACAACATGCAACAGGCTGCACGTATCTCTGACAATACAGCCTTCTTCTTGAATGGGGAGTTAGTAGAATTTAATGATACAAACACCCTATTCTCTACACCGGCAGATAAACGAACTGAAGATTATATCACAGGCCGTTTTGGTTAATAGAGTGGTGTAGCTCTGGAAAGGAGAATACCAAATGGCTTTACGTGTTCAGTTTCACGATGAATTAGACAGATTAAAATTTAGAATTAAGAAACTTGCAGTAAGTTCAGTGGATGCATTTGACCAGTCTGTACAAGCTCTATATGAACATGATGTTGAGAAAGCGCAACGGATAATCGATGAAGATTCAAAGATTGACAAAGAAGAATTGGAAATTAATGAATCAGCGATACTGTTAATTGCAAAACAACAACCTGTTGCTACGGACCTACGTCGTCTAATTGTTGCTATTAAAGCTTCATCAGATTTGGAGCGAATGGCAGATCATGCAACGAATATTGCCAAAAGTACGATTCATCTAGGCGAAAATCATGATGTTGATATTCATCCAAAGCTAAAAGAGATGGCGTCAGTTGCTAAAGAAATGGTAGAGGTAGCAACGAAAGCTTTTGAACAAGAAAACGTGTCTCTAGCACGTAAACTTGCAGAGATGGATGACCAAATCGACGAAATGTATGGACAAGTGACGAGAGAAATGCTTGAACTTACAGCAAATAACCCACAAAAGATACAACACATTATGCAAATGGCTTTTGTTGGAAGATATATAGAACGCTTTGCGGACCATATTACTAACATTGGCGAAAATATCTTTTATATTGTTAAAGGCGAAACCTTTGAATTAAATGATTAATTTGCATAGAAAAACCCTGTTTCCATATGTGAAGCAGGGTTTTTTTGCGTTTGAACTATTTCATATAAAGTTATTTATTTGTGATAGCATTGGCTATTTCCTCATATGTCATATCTTTTTTTAATTCGTAGCTACCTACTTGTATATAGCGACTGAAATCATTCATCTCTAAATATTGATTAAAGGCCTTTGTATCTTCTACTAATCCCATTTCATTTAGCTTTCGACTTATACTCTTGGAATACATACCTTGGTTAATAGTAAGCGTAAGCAATTCTTTTTCGGGAGAAGACGCAGTGTTATTTTCAGAATTTTGTTCTTCTTTCGTTGATGTCGATTGGTTTGATTTCTTTGATTTTTTAGGTTCTTCCGTTGTCTCCTGGAGGGATTGATATTCCGAATTGGAAAGAATGTGGTATCCTTTTTTTTCTAAGTAATTCGAAGCTTTTTCTTTCGTTATTGGTTTGGGCTGGCTTGACTCATTTGCTTCTCCACTTTGAAAATAAACGATTGTTAATAAAGAAGTGGCAGTAAATATACCTAATGCATATGCTCGAACGGCATGCTTCATATTAATACCCCTTTGTTGCAGAATATTGGCGTAATGTTGTTAAGATGTCATGTTCTTTTAAAGAGGTTTCTTGAGCGATTTCATTAGTGGTGTAGCCTTTCTCATACATATGTAAAACTTTTTGTACTAATGGTGGTTGGTGTGTTTCAGAAGTTGAAGTGGTGTTTGCTTGGCTTTCACTCGTTTTCTGTTTATATTGGGGTCTAGCCCCAGTAAACATGGTGGTAGTCACATCATCAACAAGTAGTTCTTCTTCTAATATGCGCATTTTCTTCTTTAATTGGTAACTCTCTTGCATTGTTGTCATAGATAACTGTTCCACTTGTTCTTCTAAATCGTTGAAACGATCTTTCAGAGCAAAAGAAAGAACGTAAAGGGCAAATGCTACCCCGAATAATGTAAGTATTGTATATAACATATTCATCACCTCATTTCAGTCCTTTACTAGTTATATCATAAGTTAGCCATGTAGAAAACAAAGGAACTACAACATTCATGTTATTTTTAAAATTGATAAAGAACGCTAATTTTGCTTGAAACAAAGCAAATAATTTGATACTATTATTAAGTCTGATAAAGAATGTGAATACATGACACAGTAACACTTGTTTGGAGGGATAACCAATGCGTGTAAATATTACACTTGCTTGCACAGAAAGCGGCGATCGTAATTATATTAGTAGTAAAAACAAGCGTAAAAACCCTGAGCGCTTAGAGCTAATGAAATATAGCCCACGTTTGAAGAAACACACTCTTCACCGTGAAACGAAGTAACAGTAGGATTTCCGATCCTACTGTTTTTTTTATACTTAGGTTGCTGGTTATGTTAGCCCTCGCCAGATATATTGTTATTCTTTCAATTACCCCCATTATCTTGAAGACTTGGATTCGAGGTAAATACCGTTATTAAGCGGGATGTTTCCGATACCTTAATCTTAATATGGAATAAAGGTGTTCTGGGAATAACTGCGTCCTGCCGGCGAGTTGGCAAGTCTCCTCAAGCGCAAAAACAGGGCTCTGTGGGGTCTTGCTACCTTTTTCTCCTTGGGGAGTCTCCTTGTTCCCAGGTCACCTCCCGCAATGTTGAGATGAACGGAAACATGGACCGGGAATGGGGGCGGTCGCTCCTATTTTTCAAAAGTAGCTCCTGTTTTTTCTATGCTCGCTCCGAAAGCAGGGAAAGTCGCTCCAGAGCCTATGTTTTGTCGCAGCGACATGACAAGTCCCTGTCCTCCATTATGGATTGGCCCGTGGAAAAACGGATGTGTCGAGACCCTGCAAGGCCGCGTTTTGCCTGAGGAGACGAAGGACCACAGGGAAGCGAGCTGTTTCCCGCCTCTTCTTTTCTCTCCCTTAACACAACGGAAAAATCCCTCACACCCAAGTTATCGCGACTTCAAGCTGCAAGATTATGCCTCTTATATTGAAGAAGCTTTACTTTTAAACATTAAAAAATCATAACAAAATGGAATTCTTAACTTGGGAATTTTCAACGAATAATATTACTCCATAACACAGTATTGTATAATGTCTGGTATGCTTAACGTTTTATAGAAGGTTACAATATTATTTGGAGGTGTGCTTTTGTGAAGAAAGAGTTACGAAAAAAGGGATTAGATATTCTTAAAAGTCTAGTAGGGGAAGAAAGAAATAAGATATCAACAGAAATTGAAAAATCGTTATACCAAACAGAACTTTGGAAAAAATCTAATGTAATAGGTATTACCATTTCTCAAGCACATGAAATAGACACGTACCCAGTAATTAAGAATGCATGGGAAGACGGAAAACAAGTGGCTATTCCTAAATGTTACCCTAAACAAAACCAGCTCGTGTTTTATCAATTCACATCATTTGATGATTTAGAAACGGTGTATTATGGATTAAAAGAACCTATTATGGAAAAAACAAAAGAATTACATAGAGACGAAATTGACCTCATGATTGTTCCTGGGTTGTTATTTGATAATAGGGGCTATCGCATTGGGTATGGTGGTGGGTATTACGATCGATACTTGGTTCATTTTCCGAATCATACCATTGCTCTTGCAACAAATCGTCAACTAGTGGAGGAAGTTCCAAATGATGTGTATGATATACCTGTTCAACATCTTATTACAGAAAGCGGAGTGATTTATTAAGTTGATTTGTTAACAATATTGAAACAATGATAACGTTTACAGCTCTTTTTACAATATACAAACTAATGTACACTTTGAATTAGATAGATAAAGTACTCTCCTAACTGAAAGGATGATTTTCATGGAAAGAGTTAATCGAGTGGCATTAATCGGAACAGGATTTGTAGGATCTAGTTATGCATTCGCTCTACTGAATCAGGGTATTGCTGATGAACTGGTTATGATTGATTTAAACAAAGAAAAATCTGAAGGTGACGCTATGGATTTGAATCATGGTTTAGCATTTGCGCCTTCTACGAAGAAGATTTGGTATGGTGATTATTCTGATTGTGAAAAAGCAGATATTGTTGTGATAACTGCTGGAGCTAATCAAAAGCCAGGAGAAACTAGATTGGATCTAGTAGAAAAGAATACACATATCTTTAAAAGTATTGTTGGTCAAGTGATGGACTCTGGGTTTGATGGAATCTTTATCGTAGCCACTAATCCGGTAGATATATTAACGCACATGACATGGAAATTTTCTGGATTACCGTCTCATCGAGTTATTGGATCAGGAACTATATTAGATACATCTCGCTTACGGTATAGTTTAGGAGAATATTTTGAAGTGGATGCCCGAAATGTCCATGCCTATATTATGGGGGAGCATGGCGATTCAGAATTGCCAGTATGGAGTCATGCTAATGTAGGGGGACGCTCTATTTATGACCGAATTAACGATGACCCTGAAAAATATGATCAATCTGATTTAGAAGATCTCTTCATTGGTGTGAGAGATGCTGCTTATCACATTATCCAGCGTAAAGGTGCTACTTATTATGGCATAGCTATGGGACTGGTTCGGTTAACAAAAGCAATCCTTCATAATGAGAACTCTATTTTAACTGTGTCTGCTTATTTAGAGGGGCAATACGGGGAAAATGACATTTATATTGGAGTACCTGCAGTAGTTAATCGATCAGGTGTACGGGAAGTTCTAGAGTTAAACCTAGATGAAGACGAACAAGCAAAATTCAATCATTCAGCGAACGTTCTAAAAGAATCTCTAAATCCTGTTCTTGAAAAAATGAGTTCCGAATAACATGTTTCACTTCCTCACATACTAGAATCATCTAGGTAAACAGGAGGAAGGAAATAATGAGATTATTATGGTGGATTTTCGTTCTTGTCACAGGCTTTTATTTATTCAACCGTTATAAGTATCGTTTGTTAAATGTTATTTTAGCCGTAGACGTTATTAGGAAGATGGCTGTATCTTTGAGTATGCAACTTCCATATATTCGAGAAAAAATCTTACCTAAAATTTTAGGAAGAACCTCTTTCTAAGAATGGTCTTAATGGGATTGGCTTGAAAGCTCCTGACATTGAATATGTGTTAGGAGTTTTTTATTTATCATAAGCTGCCCCTTTAATATAATTGCTACGTTCATGGTAAAATACAAAAAAAGGAGGGAAAGCAATGTATATAGAAGAATCCTATTATTTTTGGCGATTAGCTGCAGACCTCATTGTGAATCATGATTACGAAATTCTGCAAATGCTTGAAGATAAGCATGAGGTATGGCTTGAGCAACGAATAAAAGGAAAAACCAATGTAGTAAGGCTTTCCCACAAGATGTTTGATTGGTCTAATCAGTTAAAGCAAGACCAAACTGTATTGGATGAAAATATAAAACGTGTTTTAAAGGTGGTAGGTGGTCGTCAGGTCCATGTACATAATGTTTATATTGCAAAGTATCCACCTGTTGATGACTGGAATGAATGGAAAGACACCCGAAGTTTACCAGGTAGGAAAAAGGGAACAGTTCAAACATTTTATATAGATGAACAGTCCAGAGAGTTAGAAATCAACCAATTATATCGCTCTTTACAATTAAAAGAGAAGAATTTTCCTGCTCCTTCAGAATTTGAAATGGAACAAATGGTGGAATACTTAAAACAATCCATTCGAAATAACCACACAAAAAAACAACAACAACGTGAACAAGTTTTCTTTTATGGAAAACCTTTGTTCACCTATGTTCTCATTGTTATTAACTTGCTCTTGTTTGGTTGGCTTGAATATCAAGGTGGCAGTACTAATACATACACACTGATTCAATATGGCGCCAAATATAATCCTGCTATTATTGATGGGGAATGGTGGCGCATAGTATTTTCTATGTTTTTACATATTGGCTTCTTTCATATCATGCTGAACATGTTAGCACTATATGTGTTAGGTACTGCGGTGGAGCGTATGTTTGGGAGTATTCGATTTATAGTCATCTATTTTATAGGAGGGATCATAGGTGGTTTGGCTAGTTTTGCATTCACACCAAATGTAGCCGCAGGAGCATCAGGTGCCATCTATGGATTATTTGGAGCTCTTTTGTTTTTTGGTACAGTATATAAAACGCTCTTCTTTAGAACCATTGGTACAAACGTGATTATCATTTTAATACTTAATATTGTGTTTAGTATAATGGTGCCTCAAGTAGATAACGGTGCACATCTTGGAGGTCTTGTTGGAGGCTTCCTAGCTTCAAGTCTTGTTCACTTTCCTAATAAAAGAGAAGTTGGGAAACAACTTGTAAGTTTTCTTTTAATCATAGCTCTTACTATCGGATTAGGTTGGTATGGATATAATCATGATTCGAACCACTACGATGCACGTTTGCAAGCTGATGTCGCTACAAACTATATTCAACAAAATAAATTTCAAAAGGCTATAGACCTTACAACAACAGCTTTAAATCATACAAACTCAGAACAATCCAGTCTATATTTTGTAAGAGGGAACGGGTATGTGCAGCTAAATAAATATGATTTGGCAAAAGAGGATTATCTACAAGCAATTAAACTGGATCCCAATTTTGTAGAAGCCCATCAAAATTTAAGTGTGCTTTACTATAATGTTGAACAAAATGAAACCAAAGCATTGGAACATGCTAAGCGTGTTCTAGAACTTGATTCAGATAATAAAGAAATGAAGGAATTCATTCAGTCCGTTGAAGAGAATGGATAACGTTGGATGAGTTTCTCCTTTTCTCCTTTACTGTTCTCGAATAATACTAATAAATGTGTCCCCTTTTTTTCTGCTAATACTAAAGGAACATAAGATCTGCTTGGTTCATCTTTGTTAGATGTGAACTCTAAAACATAATTTTTATATAATCCTTCCCAAAGCTGTCCTATTACTTGAAGGGTTTGATCAGCCGATAAAGACGGAAATGGTTTGGTTTCATAATCTGGTAATGACGTTAAGGGAATTGCTTCGTATTGACTCTTATTTATTTGAAAATGATTAATGTATTTATTCCATTCATAATGTAATTGTTGATTTGTAGCATGATCCAATGTCTTTTTCCAATCCTTTTGGGTGGTATTTTCAGGAGTTTCAAATGATTCCAATGGTGTTAGTGGCGAATCGATGACATATAATTCAGCTTTGGACATGTCTTGGATACTTTTTATATTATCATCTGGGTAATGTAACTCCCCGTGATGAAAAGTGATGGCTTGGTAATGACTGCTGTCTTCTCCATGGACATTCGTATCTTGAAATAGATTTTGTCCACTTTCTTTCCATTTGCTTAAGATGCCCTTTAACTGACCATCTGAATACAGAAGGGAAACGTCCTGGCGCAGATAGATTGGTTCATCCACCAAGGATTCTGTTTTCCATTGAATGTCATACTCGTCTTGATCACTCTCTGAAAGAAGGGTAAGGGAAGTGGAAGTATCTTCAAATCGTTTTTCTTGATCTAATGGAAAAAATTTCACGGTTGTCTGATCCTTAGGTTGTTCCCACTGAATATAAAGAATGAGCGCTCCAATAAAACATAAACATATATATATCATTGCTTTTTTCATATGTGTACCCCTTCTTTCTTTGGACATCCTGTGTGCTTCATATGTATGATAGAAATGAAGAACTTATGAAAAGGGGAGAGAATATGAGTAATCAATCTGCCAAACATATTACGGAAATGTTAAAACAATTAGTGTCTATACCAAGTCCTTCGGGTTATACGGAAGATTGTATTCGATTTTGTCAGAATTATTTCCAGTCAAAAGGAGTACATACATCCATTACCAATAAAGGCGCACTTATTGCGACAATAGAAGGGGAGAATCGCACTCAACATCGTCTATTGACAGCTCACGTTGATACACTAGGTGCAATGGTTAAAGAAGTGAAATCAGATGGATCTTTAAAGCTCTCTATGATTGGTGGTTTTCGTTGGAACAGTGTGGAAGGAGAGTATTGTGAAATACATACTGCTACAGGCGCTACTTACTCTGGTACCATTCTAATGCATCAAACCTCCGTTCATGTATATAAAAACGGTGGGGATGCGAAGCGAGATCAAGAAAATATGGAAGTCCGTATAGATGCAGAGGTTACAAATGCCCAAGACGTAAAAGACTTAGGCATACAAGTTGGAGACTTTGTTTCTTTTGACCCTCGATTTCAAAAGACGGATAATGGGTTCATTAAGTCTCGTCATCTTGATGATAAAGCTAGTGTTGCAATCCTGCTTGAGTTGGTAGCGAATGTGAAAGAACAAAAGCTATCTATTCCGTACACTACACACTTCTATATTTCTAACAATGAAGAGATTGGATATGGTGGAAACGCGAGTATTCCAGCAGAGACAGTAGAGTATGTAGCTGTAGATATGGGAGCTATCGGTGATGGCCAGACAACTACGGAGTACGTTGCATCCATATGCGCAAAGGATGCTACTGGACCTTATCATTATGGTTTACGACAACATTTAGTTCAATTAGCTGAAAAAGAAGAGATTGACTATGAAATTGATATCTACCCTTACTATGGTTCTGATGCATCTGCTGCTATCAAAGCTGGTGCTGATGTTAAACATGCTTTAATAGGACCAGGTATTGATGCATCACATGCTTTTGAGCGTACTCATCAAAAGTCGTTAGACCATACGTATCGCTTACTGCTGGCATATATTCAATCAGATTTAATATAGTTACAGTTTCCTCATGTATGCTTTGAAAGGTTTGAGCAAACACTAAGAATAGACCTTTTATAAAGTTAGGTGAGGAAATTGAGAGAAGAAACATCAAGACAACCAATGTTTGATAATTACGATGATAATGTCTCCTATATGAAGGACCGAATGGGAGTAGGAAAAAGTTTCGATGTCATACAATTAGACTTGGAATATGCTGGTCGTAGGATGGCATTATTTATGATTGATGGTTTCGTGAAAGATGACATACTGCATTATTTAATGAAGTTGTTATCGAGGTTGGAGCCAGAGCAGTTAGATCCTGACCCATTTGAACGGTTACTTCGGACGCATTTACCTTATGTGGAACTTGGCCATAAAGATGACCTAAATGAAGCGGCTGATTGGGTTCTAGCAGGTCCTACTGCTCTGTTTGTAGAGGGAATTAATGACAAGATTATCATGATTGATGCCCGTACATATCCGGTACGTAGTCCACAAGAACCTGATGTAGAACGTGTGGTAAGAGGTTCTCGTGATGGCTTTGTAGAAACAATAATCTTTAATACAGCTTTAACTCGCAGAAGAGTTCGTGATAGGTCCCTACGAATGGAATATATGCAGATAGGGCGTAGATCAAAAACGGATGTTTGTATTTGTTACATCGAAGATATTGTAGATTTGGACAAGGTGAAACATTTAAAAAATAACTTAGAAAAAATTGATACTGATGCTTTACCTATGGCAGAAAAAACAGTAGAAGAATTTTTAAGTGGACGTCATTGGAACCCCTATCCAACCATTCGTTACACAGAAAGACCAGATACAGCTGCCGCTCATTTATATGAGGGACATATCCTAATCATGATTGATGGTTCTCCGAGTGTAATGATAACACCATCCACATTTTGGCATCATTTACAACATGCTGAAGAATATCGACAGAAACCTTCTGTGGGAGCTTACTTACGTTTTGTTAGGTTTTTCGCTGTGTTTGCTTCCTTATTCATATTACCCGTATATTATTTGTTTTCAATGGACCCTACGTTACTTCCAAAACAACTTAGTTTTATAGGCCCTACGGAAATTGGAGTCCTTCCTTTAATTGCTCAATTTCTAATAGCGGAAGTGGGAATTGATACACTTAGAATGGCCGCTATACACACCCCTTCTGCATTAGCAACAGCCCTTGGTTTAGTGGCTGCTATATTAATTGGCCAAGTGGCGATTCAAGTAGGTTTATTTACAAATGAAGTTGTCCTATATTTAGCGGCTGCAGTTATTGGAACTTATTGTACTCCAAGCTATGAATTAAGCCTATCCAATCGACTTACAAGATTGTTTTTGTTAATAGTAACAGGTTTGTTTGGAGTTAAGGGACTAGTCATAGGCACTACAATGTGGATGCTATATTTAACGAGAATGCATTCATTCAAAACCGGTTACTTGTGGCCTTTTTTACCTTTTAATTACCGTGCATTTCGTGATGTTATTTTACGCACACCAATGCCATTAAAAAATAGAAGACCAACTTTTTTACACACTCAGGATCCTGATAAATAATCAGGGTCTTTTTTTACATTTTCAGAAAGCTTAAATCTTTAAAAGGATGCCAGTATAAGTGTGCAATTAGGCCTCTGTCTGCGCCAAAGGCTTGCCACTCGCAAGTTTTCTTTAAGTAAAGAAGTTCTGACGCTTACATGTCTTGCGACAGCTACTATTGCTAAACGGGTGACTTGCACTATTTTTATAAATACACTATCTCGTATTCTAATAACCATTATCTTTTTTCTTTCTTTCGATATCAACGCTTGCTATAATAATATTAGGTGATTGTATGCAGACAATTTATGATGTTCAACAATTATTAAAAAGGTTCGGAACGTTTATTTATATTGGTGATCGTTTAGCTGATTTAGAATTAATGGAACAAGAAATAAAAGAATTACATCAAGCTCAATGTATTACCAAGGATGAATTTCAGATGAGTATATTATTGCTTCGACATGAAGCTGCTAACCTTCGTGATCAACAGAAGAGGTGAATTCAGTGAGTACAAAACATTTAATTGGTATTGATATAGGTGGAACGACAGTTAAAATCGCATTTATTACATATGATGGAGTTATTATGGAAAAATGGGAAATACCTACAAACAAGAGTGATGAAGCACAAAATGTCGTTCCTGACATAGCTATTTCTATTCGAGATAAACAAAAGGAGAAAGGGTATCAGCATGATGACTTTGCTGCAATAGGTGTAGGTGCTCCAGGATTTATTGACGTAGATAGTGGGATGATCCATGAAGCGGTTAATGTTGGGTGGAAGAATTATCATCTAAGTGAAGAGCTTAAACAAGCTTCAGGATATAAAGTATGGGTAGAAAATGATGCAAACCTAGCAGCACTAGGTGAAAATTGGAAAGGTTCTGGCGATCGAGCCAATCATATGATTGCTGTAACACTAGGAACAGGCGTTGGCGGTGGCATCATTGCAAATGGCCAATTGTTACATGGAGCAAATGGTACTGTAGCAGAAATTGGCCACATGACAGTTGAAACAGAAAAACCCTTACCATGTAATTGTGGAAAGTCAGGTTGTCTTGAAACTGTTACTTCAGCAACGGCTATATCAAAGTTAGCTAAAATCGCAATTGAAGAAGGGAAGAAGACTTCCTTAGCTCATACGCTAAAAGAAACGGAAGACATTACAGCCAAAGATGTGTTTGAAGCATCGACAAATGGAGATCAAGTAGCGGAAGATATTTTAGCTTACGTGATTGAACATCTAGGAAGAGCAATAGCGAATTTAGCGATTGCATTAAATCCATCGAAAATTGTTATAGGCGGTGGCGTTTCTAAAGCTGGCGACCAACTTCTTATCCCACTAAGAGCGGTTTTTGATCGATACGCTCTAACCCGAACGAGTCATGCAGCTGAAATCGTTATGGCATCACTAGGAAATGATGCGGGAGTAATGGGTGCAGCATATTTTGCTAAAGAAGAATTATAATAATCAATCCCTTTCAATAAGAGTTTGGAAGGGATTTTTATCTGTTAAATATATAATGACAAATTCGTTCTAACCTCGACTTTCAACAAGCATGTAAAGAGTCGAGGTTACTTATGCTGTAGCTTTAGCACAGAACAATTCCAAATGTAAAAAATAGTTAAGAGTTTGTGAAACTTTTTTTACGTGATGACCGTCATATAGTAAGTAAGTCGTTTAGAATACTATGCTATGTGATATATAGGTTTATAGAATTTACAACGAATTTTAATAAAAACAAAATAGTTGTTCTTAAACATGTGGGAGGAAAGAAATCATGTTGCATAAATACACGAAAACACCTTTTTATGCCATCGCTGCTTTTTTATTTGCGATAAAAACATATATGGTGTACCGATTTATATTTGAATTGTCAATTGAGAATCCATTACAAGAAATAATACTACTAATCAACCCAATAGCTACCGCATTTATCTTTTTTACTGCAGTAGTTTGGTTTAAACCAGAAAAACAACTCAAATACACGAGAAGAATTGCACTTATAGGATCATTAATATTGTATTTTAATGTCATTTATTTCCGTTCATTTAGTGATTTTCTTACCATTCCTGTTCTATTTCAGTCGAGCAATGCTGGAGACTTAGGTTCTAGTATTTTACAGCTTGTACACACTGCAGACTTATTATTGTTCATAGATGTGGCTATTATCTACTACCTTAGTAAGAAAGTATCACTTGATGTTCAACCTTCTCTAAAGAAAATGAAGTTAAGAGCAACAGTCATTGCTGTTGCTCTATTAGTAGGGAATGTGGTGCTTGCGGAAATGGAGCGGCCGATGTTGTTTGTAAGAACTTTTGATCGTGAATATTTAGTAAAAAATATAGGTGTGTTCAACTATCATATATATGATGTGGCACTACATTCAAAATCAAAAGCTCAGCGTGTTCTAGCAGATGGCAGTGAAGTAAAAGAAGTAGAGGAATATACCAATAAAAATATTAAAAGTGATCAACACTCTAAGCTCCAGGGGATTGCAAAAGATAAAAACATTATTTATATTTCAGCAGAATCCTTGCAAAGCTTTGTTATTAACAACAAATTAAATGGTAAAGAAGTAACCCCCTTCTTGAATGATCTAATCGACGATAGTTATTATTTTGAGAATTTCTATCATCAAACAGAACAAGGTAAGACCTCCGATTCTGAGTTTGTAATCGAAAATTCACTATATCCATTATCGAGGGGAGCTGTGTTTTTCACTCACTCACAGAATGAACTCAATGCTGTTCCAGAGATTATCAGTGATCATGGGTACACATCTGCAGTCTTTCATGCCAACAACAAGAGCTTTTGGAACCGTAGTGTTATGTATGACACGCTCGGATACGATGAGTTTTATTCAGAAACCGCTTATAATGTGAACGATGAGAATACCATTGGATGGGGGTTAAGTGATAAAGCGTTCTTTGATCAGTCTATAAAATATCTGAAATCCATGGAAGAGCCTTACTATGCCAAATTTATAACACTGACTAACCACTTCCCGTTTGAGTTACCAGAGGATAAGCAAAACATTGATAAGTTCGATTCTAACTCGAAAACCTTAAATAACTATTTTACTACTGCTCGGTACACAGACGAGGCAATTAAACAATTTTTCCAGAAACTAAAGGAATCCGGCGAATATAAAGATTCAATCATCATCATATATGGGGATCATTATGGTATTAGTGAGTACCATAATAAAGCGATGAGCCAATACCTTGGTAAGGAAGAGATTACTCCTTTTGATCATATACAGCTCCAACGTGTACCTTTTATTGTACACATCCCAGGTCATGAGAATGATCGTACTATTTCAAAGGTGAGTGGTCAGATGGATATGAAGCCAACTGTTCTAAGTATGATGGGGATTGAAACTGAAAATGGAGTAGATTTTGGTACAGATTTGTTTACGGATGATGTAGACCCATTCGTTGTCTTGCGAGATGGAAGTTTTATTACACAAGATTATCTATACACAAGAGATACTTGTTACAATCGTAAATCAGGTAAAGAAGTTCCTATGGAAAAATGTAAGCCATTAGTGGCCAAAGCTCAGCAGGAGTTAGATTATTCAGATAGCATTATTTATGGAGATTTGTTGCGTTTTTATAATGCAGAATATAATGAAGTAGAGACAGAGGTAAAATCCAATTAGTAAACACTTATTTCAGCTTGCTACTTAAATGTAGCAAGCGTTTTTTGTTCTTCTACTCGAAAAGAAGTTATATAATGGTTCAAAATGATTTAATGGAAAAGGAGACTCATATAATGAGCGAGATACGTTTTCAAAGTAAATATGATTCTAATTCTTGCATGAATCATTTGGTTGAACTTCAACGTAAATACCCATTTATTAAATTGAATGTGATTGGTACGTCTTTGTTAGGTACCCCAATCTATGAATTAAGCGTAGGGGAGGGTGTGAAGAAAATTCATTGGAATGGATCATTTCATGCTAATGAATGGATTACAACACCACTCCTATTGAAGTCATTGGAGAGATTTTGTCATGCAATTGCTGAGGATATTCTTATCGATGAAGACTATGCACAAAGTATTTACCATCAAACTAAGTTATCTGTTGTTCCAATGGTTAATCCCGATGGAGTCGATTTATTCCATCACGGTTCTTCCGTTGCAGGGATGTATAAACCTGTTGTTGAAAAAATAAATAATCAATATAAACATGTAACCTTTACTTCTTGGAAAGCCAATATTAGAGGAGTGGACTTAAATAATCAATTTCCTGCTCATTGGGAGATAGAGCAAAAAAGAAAACCTTTACTTCCATCATTCCGAGACTTTCCAGGATATTATCCTTTATCTGAACCTGAGTCTAGAGCGATGTATCAATTATCTATTCAACATTCATTTGATCGTGTATTAGCGTTTCACAGTCAAGGAGAAGTCATTTATTATGGATATAATCAAGCTGAACCTTCTAGATCAAAGGAGGTAGTTGAGGATTTTCAAAGAATTAGTGGTTATCTTCCAATACGTACAATCGATAGTCATGCTGGCTATAAAGACTGGTATATCCAACATTTTAAAAAAGAAGCTTATACAGTTGAGGTCGGTAAGGGGATCAATCCTTTACCATGGTCAACCTTTAACTACCAAGAAAAGCAAGTAAGTAGGATATGTATGAGAAGTCTTTGTTTATGAGTCAAGAAATGTTGTGATCCTTCGATTCTAGCTTCAGAGCCATGTACCTAGTATAACTCTCCTAACTTCTCGATAATAAGTTAACATTGCATCGCCGGTGTTTTTGTGTGTTACGCACCAACATTAAACGCACCTGTGACCTTTAGGCCGCAGTACATATGTCGCTAAACAGGTGTTCCGAGTTTTCTTTATCATAATTGTTAGATAATTCTTTACTAGTAAGATACGAAAGTGGCATAATTTGTATGTAGAATAAACGAGGTGAAACTCAATGAAGAAAGCGATTTTGCTTCTTCTTTTTTTATTGATTATGACTGCATGTAATCAATTGGAACGAAGGGCATTAATGCATCATGACAATACCATGAGTTTAGAAGATAAGCAGAAAATGAAGTCCAGCATTAAAACAATTGTGGAGCCTGATTTAGTTCAAGTACAAACGTGGTTAGATGATCAAACTGTGGTTTACACTAGGTCTCTATACGAGGAAACGGAACTCGTGTCTTATAATATTGTAACGGGCAAAAAGGAAGTTATATATATTTCTCAAGAACCTATTTCTAAAGTAGTTACTAGTACCAATCAAACTTATCTTTTTTTAGAGGCAACAGGGAAGCAAAACCAAACGGTATTAACCATTATTAATCAAAAGGGGGAAGAGTTATACAGTACAGAAAAACATGTGCAAAAGGTAACAGTAGCTTGGAATCCCTTTGTGGAAGAAAAAGGTTTACTCTCTTTATATTTAGGAGCACAGCAAACAAAAGTCGTACCATTTGATGTGAACCAAAGCAAACTATTTGAAGCAATCCCTGTAAACCCGTATGTAAGGTGGTTATCCCCATCCCAAGTCGTTTATTTTGAATGGGGAGAAGGTATGAATTTACAGGCTGATATTTATCAATATACCATACAAAATGGTAAGAAACAGGTACACTCTCATCAAGTTAATGGATTTGAAGCTAGTGTTGATTCATACTTGTTGTTAAAAGTAAATGCTGAACAGGAACAAATGCAATTTCAATTCCATGATAAAGAGACAAAAAAACTTCAATCATCCTTCACAATTCCCATGTTGCAATCCAATTCAGGTTATTATTGGACGCCTTCTTATGAATGGCATGAGAAAACGAACACACTTTATACGTACGCTCCTAAATATGCTGCATCTTTATTCGAATACGAGGAATCCTATAAGTTAATCACCTATAATCCTAAAGAGGATATTAAGCGGGTAATCCAAAATAATGTTGAACATACCCCTATTAAATGTTCCCCGTCAGGGAAGTATTGTCTAATGGGGTACCAATCAACGAAACTTATTGATGTAGACGAACAACATGTGCGGCAAATCATATACAACGAGAGGTGAGTATATTGAGTACTCAAACGATGTATTCTTTTCAAAATGTCAGTAAAGGACCTCTACAAAATATTAACTTATCAATAGAAACTGGGGAGAAGGTAATAATATTTGGTCCTTCAGGTGCTGGTAAAAGCACCTTATTGCATTTGTTTAACCGATTGCAGGATCCGGATAGTGGAGAGATTCTCTTCAATGGTAAGTCTCTTTCTTCCTATCATATCCCTAACCTCAGAACTCAAGCTGGTTTGGTTATGCAAGCGCCTCATCTATTTCCGGGAACTGTACTTGAAAATATTAAGTATGGTCCATCTTTAAGAGGGAAGTGGAGAGAGAAGGAAGCAGAAGAACTTTTGTCTTATGTACAACTTCCAGCTGAATACAAAAATCGGGATGTAAATCATTTATCAGGGGGAGAGCAACAACGGGTGTCATTGGCTAGGACACTTGCTAATAAGCCAGATGTATTATTACTAGATGAGCCTACTAGTGCATTAGACCAGCATACTATCGAAGAGATAGAAGAGGTATTAGAATGCCTAATTCAAGAAAATCAACTAACGATGATTATGGTTACCCATAACCTAAGACAGGCTAAAAGGTTAGGAGATAAAGGTTTGTTCCTTTCAGAAGGGGAGATTTTAGAATCAGGACCTATCTCAACTATGCTCCAAAACCCCACTACAGAATCATTACAGTCATTTCTGGCTTAAATCGTTGAAGGAGTTGTGCCAATGTCCCCGGATATTTCCAATCAATCGTTACTCTTTTTATTTATATTCGTGCTCGTACCATTATGGTTATCCTACTATTATCAGTTGGGATTAAAAAAAGATATTGTCTGGTCTTCAATAAGAGGAGCAGTGCAGTTATTTCTTATAGGATATGCTCTAAATTTCTTATTTGATTTACCTGCTATTCAAGGTATTCCCCTCATGCTATCTGTTATGATCACAGTTGCTAGTTTTCATGCAAGGAAAAAGGGTGAAGGTATTCCAAGGATGTTAGCAACGATTTTTATAGGATTGATTCTTATTGAGATTAGTGTTCTTTCCTTATGGCTTTTAGCAGGCATGATTGAGTTTACTCCATCCCAGGTAATTCCGATGAGCGGTATGGTTATAGGCAATAGCATGGTGGCGATGGGATTAGCTTTAGAAAGAATGAAAAGTGAATTTAGAGAGAATGAGGGACGAATTCTGGCAGCTTTATCGCTTGGGGCTAAACCAAATCAATCTTCAAAGATTATTCTACAACAAACATTACAATCTTCTTTAATTCCTAATGTGGATAAATTGAAGACAATTGGGCTTGTTCAATTGCCCGGAATGATGACAGGTTTGATTCTCGGAGGCGTAAATCCTGTAACAGCGATAAAGTATCAATTAGTCATCTCGTTAAGTATTTTTTCGGCAGTATCCATAAGTGCTATTTATATTACATTAATGACATACCGTTATTTTTACAATGATCGTATGCAACTAAAGCAAATGGAAAGTGATTAGGGAATAAGGATGTGACTAATAAAAAATCCTCTCATAGCAATTGAGAGGATTGGACATTATTAGTGTATTAGTGGCCTCCGCCACCGCTACTTGTGAACTGAGAAATAATCGTCATAATGGAAAAGAACCCAAATACTAACGTGGAAATACCAGCAAAGGCTACTGCGAATAGATTTTTTGTTTTTAATTCACGGAAAACTGCCACTGCGCAAAGAATTGTAACGAATAACATCATGATTGCTAATGTCATATTCCCTAACCTCCTTTTTACACATCTACTATTGCAGATGGTAAACATCTTCATTTACTATAATTAATATGTATCTTTTCTATTCTTCTCATACATTTTAAACGACTTTTCTCTGTTTGTCGAGATATTATTAGTAGTTTTATACATTATTTCAGGGGGTATTTTAATGAAACTAGAACAGTTGCCACTAGGGCCTTTAGGAACGAATTGTTATGTTATCAAAGAAGATCAGAGAGCACTTATTGTAGATCCGGGTGGAGAGGCCGATAAGTTAATTCGAATGATTGAACGAAGAGAGTTACAACCAGTTGCTATTTTACTTACGCATGCACATTTTGACCATATTGGTGCTCTTGATGAAATTAGAGATCACTTCAATATTGAAGTGTATATGCATGAGGAAGAACAAAACTGGTTAATGGATCCTGAAAAAAACGGATCAGCCTTATTTGGGATGGTTACATCGAGCATCACCGCTCGAAAAGCTGAACACTTTATCGATAAAGGTACTATGGAAGTAGAAGGATTTTTATTTGAAATTCGTTATACACCTGGTCACTCACCTGGGAGTATTTCGTTTGTCTTCCATGAAGCAGGCTATGCAGTCGTAGGGGATACACTATTTGCTGGAGGTATTGGAAGAACAGATCTACCTGGAGGAAATATGGAAACACTATTATCAAGCATTAAAACGCAATTAATGGATTTACCTGACGATATGGAAATTTGTCCAGGTCATGGAAATATGACTACAGTGGAAGAAGAAAGGAAAAACAACCCTTTTCTAAACTAGGTCTAAGGAAAATCATCATATATAAGAAAAAGCAGGCATACCTATGAATAACAACTAGGACATGCTTGCTTTTTTATTTATCTTATAGGCTAAGGTAAACAAAAGTGTTGATTATTAGTGACAGGAAAAATAGGCAAGAAGAAAAGTTATTCAATGGGGTGTGGTGCTGTGCTTTAGCCGGACTAGAGCGGACGATGGTGGGAGGTTACGATCAACATTTCAAGTTTCGGAGCAGCTTTTCCGATTTTCTATGGGAGGAGGAAAAAATGGAAAAATTCATACAAAATCTAATGCAAGAACAAAATGAAACGTTTATGCCTTTTGATACCTTTATTTCGTATGCTCTTTATCATCCTGTTCATGGATATTATCAAAAGCAGCGAACGAAAATAGGGACAAAAGGTGATTTTTATACCTCTAGCCATGTAGGCGAAATCTTTGGAAAATTAGTTGCTTATTATTTTGATAGGGTGGCCAGATGTGCTCGCTTGCCTTTGCATATATGTGAAATTGGTGGAGGGGATGGTCGTTTTGCACGGACTGTATGTGAAACATTAGCTAACTTAAAAAGGGATTTTAAGTATGATTTAATAGATATAAGCACAGCGAACCAACGAATAGCAAGTGAATTAGTTAATGATTTTCAGGAGTGTAGAGTTTATGATTCACTAACAGCTTGGGGAGAAGAACGTGTCGGTTTTTCTGGGATATTTTTTTCAAATGAATGGTTAGATGCACAACCTGTTAAAGTAGTCAAAAAAGAGCAAGGGGTAATTTATGAAATAGGAATATCTGTTCGTGATAATAAATTAATTGAAGCGAAACGTCCTGCCGATGAAGTAATTACAAAGTTCTTGGATGACTATGAATATAAGTTTAAGGATGGACAAAAAATGGAAGTCCCTTTATATATGAGTGAGCAGGCATCATCTCTTTCCTCCTATTTAAAGAAGGGGATAATCGTGACGGTTGATTATGGTTATACGCATCATGAATGCTCTCAACCATCAAGAAGGAATGGTAGTCTAAGAGGGTACAAAAGTCATCAAGTTATTGATAACATTTTGGAGAAACCTGGAGCTTACGATATCACACATCATGTACATTGGGATACATGGGAAAAAATTTCTGAAGAAAAAGGATTACAATCAGTAAGTAGAACAAAACAGAATGAATGGCTCCTCCAATTGGGAATTCTTGACCATTTGAAAACAAATACCAATGGGGACCCATTTTCCTGTAATCAAAAACAAAATCGCGCAATACGATCTTTTGTATTAGGCGACCAAATGACAAACAGCTTTGACGTATGTATTCAATCAAAGAATGTAAGTCTTGTATGTTCCTAGAACAAAAAAAACCCTGCGTTTAATTGATAAAACGCAGGAGCTTTTTTTTAGTGCCCAAATGATGGGGTTAATAAGAATGCAGTATAATACGTAAATCCGATAAAGAAGACCGTTAAATAAGCGCCAAATATGTACATATACATACGCTCGGATAGTTTGAGATAACTTAATGTTATGAAAAATACTGTTTGAACTAAGAATAAAATCGTCGCGTCTGGCATTTCACCGACAAAAAACATAACAGTGAAAATTCCTGTCCAAAAGGCAAGTACGCGGAACATACGATCCATACCGAATCCCCCTCCTTTATCCCAAAGGTGACTTATCATGGTAATTATAAACGACTTAAGCAAGATTGTAAATGTATTCATGTAAACAGCATCGATAATTCAATTATAGCATGTAGACATATATTAGTTATTTACTTCTTTACATAAAATTATACTTAATCCTTTAACATAAATAATTCTATTTTAAATTATGTCATACCACTTCTTAATCATTTATAAACACTTCTTTTTCAAAAAAATTCAAAGAAATTTCAAGCAAATAAGTGTACAAATGTTGAACAAAAATTATACAATGTATATAACAGAATTCCTTGAGACATAAAAAAGGAGAGATTTATACATGAGTGAATTGAAATTTTATACGTATCCTAGTTGTACATCTTGTAGAAGAACAAAGGCATGGTTGAAAAATCAGGAGGTTACTTTTAAAGAACGTCACATCTTTCGTGAAACTCCAACGTATGACGAATTATTAGAAATATTACAATTAACAACAAACGGTATCGACGAAATATTGGCGACACGTGGAAAAACTTATAAATCATTAGACGTTGATGTAGATAATTTAAGCATTTCAGAATTTATAGAATTGGTGATGAATGAACCTAAATTGTTAAGAAGGCCAATTGTAACCGATGGCGAAAAGTTAGTAGTGGGATATAACGAAGATGGTTTGAAGAGTATTGCAAAAGTAAAACAGGATTTCCTTTTATCTAATATTTCATAAATTAATTACCTCTCCCTTGTAAATATAAACATTTATATGAAATGTTGATGAATATACAAAACACCCTGGCAAACGATGCCAGGGTGTTTTGTATAATAGTAGAACTGGGCTAGAAGGATTCGAACCTTCGCATGACGGAATCAAAATCCGCTGCCTTACCGCTTGGCTATAGCCCAATGGAAATACAATAATATCTTACCAACTTTCTCCCAATCTTATACGTAGAAAATTAATTTTTTTCAAGGTTGGTTTGTAAAGATGGGAATGATATATATTGTACAACTCCTTTCGTACTATTATTTTTAGTCTTAATGTGATATTCGACTCGAATGTTTTGATCATCTTGTAAACTTCCTCGTACTGTTGCATGACCATAAGGGTACTCATATACGTAATGTTGATCCAACTGAAATGATTGCTCCCTTGATTTTTGAAGCACGGTTGCATGTGCCATTTGAAACAAGGTTTCGAGTTGAATTTGTTCTCTTTCATTTTTAGTGAATAGCTGACTGTGTTGGAGTTCAAGTAATAACGCTGAGATAATAATCAAGGTGAATGTTGTTAATGCAAGAAGTAGAGGTAATACATATCCATTATCGTTCTGGAATAAGGCTGAAAACTTTTTCATAAGAATCCCCCTTAGTGGTAGTAACAGACATTACTAGGATATACTCATTTTCTGATACGGTATGGAAGTCTGTGACGTCGTGTATTAATATTTCATGGCCTTGACCATTTACTTGTCTACGTACACTAGATCCATATTGTTCAATCGTTATTCGCTTTCCGTCTGATTGAAGAAGATCAATTCCTCTAGGAGTATGAGTGAGGTGAATCGTTTTATGAATCTCATCTTGAATAAAGTGAAATAATTGATTCGCATCCATATCTTTCAATGTAGAGTATGGTTTATAAGTGGCTATTTGTTTTACGACAAAAGGTAAACTACTAAGAATAAGGAGGGAGAGGATCAATGCAAATAATGCTTCAATGAACGTAAAACCGTTTTTAATCATAGGTTTTTGCATAGAAACATTCCTGGGATTCTTTTTTCCGTTTGTTTTCCCATTTTACGCATCCTTTTATTAAGTTTGTTTCCTGTTTAAAGGTGAAAAAAATATGGTTTTGTTCGTGAATTTTTGAATAAGAAGTAGGGAAAATGGTTGTGGAATCCCATATGACATATTGCAACTCACTATGAAGCAGATGCATCATCATACGATTTTCTTCAAATTGTAGTTGCTCTTTGTGGATGGTTAAGAGGGAGGGGAGTAGGAATAACATTACAAAAATATATATGGAGAAAGCATATAATCCAGTAATCGCTAAGTAGCCTTTATCGTTCTGTAACATAAAACCTTCCTTTTCCAAATGGAAAAACCATTTTATAAGACTTCGTTGGCGTACGTATATAAAACGTTCCAGGTGATCTGATTCTTCCATTTACATCAAAATAAATTTTATTTGTGGAGGTAAACGTTTCGATCCACCACCCCTTGGGATATGGTACTTCTCGTATTAAACGGTGATTATATATTTCGTAATGATCCTTTTTTAGAAATACACTATAGGTTTCTCCTTCTGTCATTGTATCTTGTTGTATGGAGAGGATATCCGTTTTTAATTGCTTTAAAAACAGGTCCTCTTTGTATTCTCTATAGATGGATGTTGATAGTGGAATTGTAATAGACAATAGCACTGTCCAAATAGATAAAACCATCAGCATTTCTACTAATGTGAAACCATTACGGTGAAGAGGTGCATCATTCTTCACTTTTTCGCTTAACTAGCCCATTAGCTTCCATTATTAGTTCGTCTCCATTAGGGCAAGTTTCACTTTCTAAATATCCATCAGACATTAGAACATTAATACTCTCTGGAAACTCCCCTTTATCCATTTCATAAGTGTGGGCTTGTGTTTCTACGAGCTTAATAAATGCTTCACATCCCTTGTTCTGAACCACAGAATTGTTTGTAGAAATATGTGGAATGGTGATGAGTAATAAAGTAGAGATGATCATCAAAACAATTAACATCTCGATAAGTGTAAAGCCTTTTTCATTTTTCATAATGGAACTTCCTCTCTACATTTGATTCATCCATTGGAATAAGGGCATCATGATAGATGCGTAAATAACCATAATTAATATACCTAAAAACAGAAATAACGAGGGTTGAATCCAATTTAAAATACGATGAATGATGAATTGAATTTCCTCCATCATCCAGTGAGCATAAATGTCTAAATCCATTTCAAGGTTTCCATCATGTTGATTTCTCTGGATGATTGTTGCTAAATCTTTTTCTAAAAAATATTGGTTTGAAATTAATATATGAAATCCCTCACCTTCGCTTAATCCTGTGTATAGAGAACTGGAATAACAACTGAGGATAGGAAAATGCTGCTGGGTTTTCATAATAAGTAAACACTTTTGGATTGGAAGCCCTATTGAAAGCAATGAGCTCAAGTGATAAGCAAATAAGAATGTAGTTTGTTTTTGAAGAAAGGTTCTAAATACTGGGAGGTTTTGATAAATGGTGAGGCGATTTTGGAAAGAAATATAACGAGAGAGAATGCTCCACACGATACTGGTTACGATTAAGGTACTGATAAGAATGATAAAACCATAAAGGAATCGATCCATCCATTTCACTGTGTTTAACAAATCTGTTTCAGTTATATTCATTGACGAAAAAAGACTGATAAAGGAAGGAAGTAAATGAGCTTTGACAAATATAATCAAGCTAATCATGATAAACAATAAAATAGCTGGATATTGTATTGCCTTTTTTCCTTTAAGGATGAATTCTTGCTGCTTCATCACTAATTGAACGCTTTGATCTAAAGCATGTCGCAAATTCCCATAAGCTTTTGAAAAATAAAGATAGGATACGACATATTTTGAGAATCCTTGTGAGGATAAAACTTGATCAAGGGATTGGCCTGACAATAAACCGTCTTTAATGCTTGTAACTAGTGCCTTTTGTTGGGGATCAAATTGTAAAACTTCCAAAGCGGAAACAAGGGGGTATCCTCTCCCGATAAGAAGAGAGAGTCTCTTAAGAAATCGTTCTTGTTTACGTAAAGGTACAGAATGCTGAAACCAAGACTTAAATAATTTGCTTTGAAATGTAGCCAAGCGCATAGGCTTTCCTCCTTAAACGAGGAAAAGATGGGAAGGATTGATCTTGGTAAGGAGATATTCCATTAAAGGCATTTAATAAATGATTGTTATCTAACAGCTCCAGAATAGCTGCTCTAGTGTGTGGAGTACTTACCTCATCATGTTGAAGGAGTGGTAGTAGTTGTTGGGATGCTACGGCTACTAAGGTTTGCTGAAGATCCGTTTTTGTGACACCCATTTCCAACATTCTTGATAGTGTACCAAATGCGTCTTTAGCATGTAAGCTCGACAACACAAGGTGGCCAGTTTGCGCTGCTCTGATAGCAAATTTAGCTGTCGTAGCATCTCTTATTTCTCCTACCATGAGAATATCAGGATCATGACGTAAAGCAGCTTTTAAACCTGCGTTGTAATCAATACCTGCTTTTTCATTTACCTGTACTTGGAGAATATCTTTGAGTTGATTTTCAATGGGGTCCTCTAACGTAATCGTTTGAACTGACCGTTCCGCTAAAAGTGATTGAAGTAATGCGTATAATGTAGTTGTTTTGCCACTTCCTGTGGGGCCTGTGAATAAAACCAGCCCTGCCCTGTGATTCATCCAAGACTTAATGCGTTGTAACTGGTTAGGGTATAAAAATAGTTCATTTAGCTGTGGTACTTGTCTTTGAGGGAGAATTCGAATGGCTAGACTTTCAGTTGATTGGACGGGTAGCGTTGATAATCGCAAAGCGTAGGACTCTTTATCCTCCTTAAGAAAGGAAACTCCGTTTTGAGGAATTAGTATTTCTCCAATGTCCATACCAGATGTGAATTTCAAATAGGAGAGGAGTTGTTCATATTTGGAGAGGGAGAGGGTTTGTTTGTGAATTCGATTTCCATGGATACGATAATAGATAAATACATTATCTCCAAACGGACAAAAATGGATATCTGATGCTTGTGAGGAAATAGCATTGGAGAGAAGTTCATCGGTTTCTTGTGACACATTCATTTTTCATATAACACCTCCTGTTTTTAACTCCAGTTACTTACTTTCGACAAAAACTCTTATATTCCTTTTTTCTTTTAAAAATTTTTTCTTGGAAATGAACCTTGTATATTCGCTATAATGAATCATTAAGATGTACTTGAAATGAAAGGAGTAGACTATGATGAAAATTTATCTGATTGGTTTTATGGGAAGTGGAAAATCGAGTGTAGGAAAAAATCTAGCCACTTCCTTAGGCATTTCTTTCTTTGACACGGATTCGTATATAGAAGAATATACAGAAAAAGCTATCCCAGCTATATTTGCTGATGAAGGGGAGGAGGGCTTTAGACATTATGAATCAAATGCATTAGAGCAGCTGAGCGGTATAGAAGCGGTCGTTGCAACTGGTGGTGGCATAATTGAGAAAACAAGAAACAAGGATATCATGGATGAAGATGGAATCATAGTATATTTACATACAAATTTTGAAACAATAAGTCAACGGCTTCAAGAAGATAAAAATCGTCCACTTTGGAATCAAGATTTGAATAAACGAAAAGCTTTATATGAAAGACGTTTACCAATGTATAAACAATTTTCTCATTATATAGTTGAAACAGATGATAAAGAAGTGGAAGATATCATTTATGAGATTGAAGATGTTATGAAATTCTCCTAACAAGGACATAATAGTAATAAATGCACAATTCAGAGGTGAGTGTTATGTCTGGTAATGACTATGTGAAATTCATGACTCAAGAATTAGTGAAATACATGGACATGCCACATGAAGAAAAGCAGAAGCGGAAAGAAGACAAAAAGCTTCAGCGCCAACCTGCTTCAACTCAGATGTTTGGTGTATTGCCATTTGCGATTAAATTTTTGTTCAAACGTAATAAAGGAAAAAACAGAGGGTAGTTTTTATTACCCTCTGTTTTTTTTTGCTAGAAGATATCTAGTTCCAGCTTCTATGCCTTTTGGTGTGTTAGACGCATTGATTTTTCCTTTATGATTTTAATAACGAAAAAGATGTTTGTTGAACAAAGTAAAACATTCCGGAATTAATGATTTCTAGAGATACTTTAGGTTCAAAACGTTCTGCAAGTTTTGCTAATTCAGATTGATAGCGTTCTTTTGCAGCGTTCACCCCTTCTAGCTCTTCTTCAGACATCTCAGAATGTACTTCAATTTGCTTGCTGTAAAAATAATCTAATAACTCTTTTTCATCCTGTAGTTTTTTATGAGATGCGTCTATCCATGAATCTTCATGTGAACTTATTTGATTTTCAGTGTATTTCTCAATTCTTTTTAATGCACTACTGACACGAATGATAGGAGTGAGAGTGAAACAATAATCAGGAATAATAGGTGTTAACTGTACATTATTCACCTTTTCCAAGAATTCCGGTACTATAGCTCCTGTAATTAAATGAATTCCAACAGATAAGATTTCATTCCGCTTATGAGTTCCTTGATAATGAATACTTAAATTAATGTTTAACCAGGGTGTTAAAGCTGTTTGATGGGTTAGCCCATCTATCTTTTCATATTGTTTCGTTACCTTACCTTTGTCTTTTAGTGTGTTAAAAATTTGATGAAGTCTCGGTGAGCCAAAATGAATCCATTCCCCTTTTTCTTCTTTTTTATCTGGATTTGTGATAAAGGTAACTTTCATTGGAATTCCTTTGCCTCCAACACGCTTAACATAGTTCCAGTAAAAAGGGCGGTTCATGAGAGTTTCATCTAGCTCATCAGTAAGTTGGACAGTCATGACACCTTGTTGATTATCCAATATCTCACATTGATTTGCCAAAAAGTACCGCTGCAAAAAATTATGAAGCTCCGCTTGTTTCATCTTCTCCCTCCTTTTCTTGGGCATAGGAAATGACAGAAGAAAGGTTGTTTAGTTTCACTTTCATTTCACCTACGGACCCTGACTGAGTAAAAATATCTTGTATCTCTGTTTCAATATTATCAATGTCTAATTTCTGCAATATGGCATCTAGATTTCCGACTACTCGTTGGAACAAATGAATTTTTTCATATAATAAAGATAGAACATGCTCTTCAATGGTATCTTGAATAGCAAAATTGTATATGTTTACATCTTCTTTCTGACCAAAACGATGAATTCGTCCAATTCGTTGTTCTAATCGCATCGGATTCCAAGGAAGGTCATAATTGATCATATTATTGCAAAATTGAAGATTTATGCCTTCACCGCCAGCTTCGGTAGCAATAAGGACCTGGGCTTGATTTTGAAAAAGTTGCTTCATCCAATCCTTTTTACTTCGTTTAAAGCCCCCTCTAAATGGAACGGAGGTAATGCCATGTTGTTGCAAATACCATTGTAAGTAAAATTGCGACGCACGGTATTCAGTAAAAATAATAAACTTTTGGTCCGTTTTAGAAATGAGCTCAACAACTTTTTTAGCCTTCGCATGGTGAGGCATTTGCTGGATGTGAGAAATCATCTCTTGTAACTGTTCCGCACGAGTTGGATGGATCTCTTCATTTTTTAGCATGTTTTGAATGGAGAGGAAACAAGCTTCTCTACTAGAACATAACTCTCTTAAAAGAGTAATGTTCGTAAAGGCCATCCCTCCACTAGAGATTTCGGTTAAAAACTTATATGCTTCTTGTTCTTCTTTTGTGAATTCTATATTCACAGTCTCTACGTGTCTCTTCGTCCAATCTACACCTGTTTCATCTCGTCGGTTACGAACCATTACTTTATTGACCAGGGATTTTAAGTGATGGTCATTTGAGAGTTGATTCCTATTTTTACCGAACCTTTTAGTGAAGTCTTCATAATTACCCAAATGTCCTGGTTTTAAAATAGATACAAGATTGAATATATCTATTAAGTGATTCTGTACAGGTGTTGCGGTAAGTAGTAAGCAATATTTTTTCTTAAGCTTTTGCACAAATTCATAGTTTTTGGTTTTATGATTTTTTAATTTATGCGCTTCATCAATAATGACCATATCGTAATCTGTATCTAAGATGAGATCGCGGTGAGGTGCCCTTTTTGCCGTGTCCATAGAGGAAACAACAACATCATATCCCCATATATGGGTTTTTCGTTGTGCTGCTGCTGGAATATAAAATTTTTGATTCATCTCTAGTACCCATTGATTGACTAAGGAAGCGGGGGCCAAAATTAGAACTTTTTTGACGAGACCTCTAATCATATATTCCTTTAATATCAATCCAGCCTCAATCGTTTTACCTAAACCCACCTCATCAGCAAGAATGGCACGACCGTTCATTTGCTCGACAACTTGTTCTGCACATGCCAACTGGTGAGGTAGAAAATCTACCTGAGGTAAATATTGAGGGGATGTAAGGCCCTTAAACTCTGGTGTAGATAGTTGTTTTGATGTTTCATAGGCCATTTGAAATAAATCCCATGAACAAAAGGGACCTTCAGACATGAGTTCGTTTTCCAATGAAGCATCAATCGAAGTGTGAAGATCGATGTTTTGGTTCATTCTATTCTCACCTCAAATTATAGATTATTATAGAATATCCTGTCTTTAATAATGGTTTTCAGGTACACACCAAGGAATGCCTATGGTATAATGACACTAATTTATAATCTATTGTTCACATATCTTATGGTTTTTATGATATAGCTACATATTTTTTCTAATTTTCATAATAGCGAATGATTACAAGAGGAGAGACTACTTTTATGGTAGCGCCGAAGGAGCAAGCTGTTGTAGCGAATCTCTCAGGCAAAAAAGACTCTTGTAGGACGCACCTCTGGAGAGTGCCTTTTTATTTAGGGCCACCCAAGAAGCAAGCAGTTTTCATTTTTGATGAATACACTTTACCTAAACTGTGAAACTTTCTGGTGAATGGACAGGGAATAACACTAAGGATGTGGATTCTCTGTTTTTTTATGTCTTTTTTTCAGAAAATTATGACAAGAACTAGACTTGAATACGTTTTGAGTAAAGCTAGAATGGGGGAAAAATGATGTCCGATTTAAAACGAACGCCACTTTATCCTGAGTTTGAAAAAGCTGGGGCGAAAACCGTTGATTTTGGTGGATGGGAAATGCCTGTACAGTTTTCTTCTATTATAGAGGAACACAAAGCAACCAGGACAACAGCAGGGTTATTCGATGTGTCTCATATGGGAGAAATTTATGTAGAGGGCCCTGAAAGTGAAGCCTTCTTGCAAAGAATGTTAACAAATGATGTATCGAAGTTAACTCCAAACAGAGCGCAATATACCATCATGTGTTATGAAAATGGTGGTACAGTAGATGATCTACTGGTATATAAGTTGGATGAGCAAAAATATTTACTAGTGGTGAATGCAGCTAATACAGAGAAAGACTTTAATTGGCTGAAAGACAATCTTGTCGAGGAGGCAATTGTAGAAAATCAATCTGATCACTATGTGCAACTAGCCATACAAGGACCAAAAGCAGAAATGATTTTACAAAAGCTTACCAAAACAGATTTGGCGGAAATAAAATTCTTTCGGTTTAAGCAAGGTGTCTCGTTTGAAGGAGTAGACCACCTAGCCCTTGTGTCTAGAACAGGTTATACGGGAGAAGATGGGTTTGAAATCTATCTCCATCCAGATTCTGGACAAGCTTTATGGCAAGCTATAGTTAGAATAGGAGAGAAGGATGGTTTACAACCTGTTGGGTTAGGTGCTAGAGATACGCTTCGGTTTGAAGCAAATCTTGCATTATATGGACAGGAGCTTAGCTCTGAAATAACCCCCGTGGAAGCTGGACTTTCCTTTGCAGTAAAAACAAATAAAGAAGCAGACTTTATGGGGAAAGAAGTTTTAAAGAAACAAAAGGAAAAAGGACCAGCACGAAAGCTTGTTGGTATAGAAATGGTCGATAAAGGTATTCCTCGTCATGGGTATCCTGTGTATATAGATGAAGAACAGGTAGGTTTTATTACGTCAGGTACTCAATCACCTACGTTAGAGAAACGCATTGGTTTAGCATTATTACCAGTCGCATATATTTCGGAGGGACAAGAAGTTATTGTTCAAGTGCGTAAACGTAAGCTGCGTGCAAAAGTGGTACCAACACCGTTTTACAAAAGATCTTAGGAAGAAAAGGGGGAGGAACATCTATGACCTTTCGATATTTACCAATGACTACTAAAGATAAAGAGTCCATGCTTGATGCTATTGGGGTGAAGTCGACTAATGAATTGTTTCAAGACATTCCAGAAGCGATTCGGTACAATGGCGACCTTCAGATTAAGCCAGCCTTAAGTGAGCCGGTATTAATGCGTGAATTATCACGCTTAGCAAATAAAAACATCAACACCCAACAATATACTTCTTTTCTAGGGGCTGGTGTGTATGATCATTACATCCCTTCCATAGTAAATCATGTTATTTCACGTTCGGAATTTTATACGGCATATACACCCTATCAGCCTGAAATTTCCCAAGGGGAGCTGCAGGCAATTTTTGAATTTCAAACAATGATATCCGAATTAACTGGGATGGAAGTATCGAATTCCTCTATGTATGACGGAGGTACAGCTCTTGCAGAAGCAGTTACCTTAAGTGCCGGACAAACGAAGAAAAAGAAAGTTATTGTATCAAAAGCAATACACCCACAATCAAGAGAAGTCATTCAAACATATGCAAAAGGTCCAAATTTGGAAGTCATTGAAATCGATACAAAGGATGGAATAACTGATATCAAGGCTCTAGAACAAGAACTTGATGAAAATACCGCTAGTGTAGTTATCTCTTATCCAAACTTCTATGGTCAAGTTGAACCGTTAGCTGAGGTGCAGAGACTTTTAGAAGATCACAAAGCAATGTTCATTGTCTCAAGTAATCCACTTTCTTTAGGGTATCTCACCCCACCAGGAGAGTTTGGTGCAGATATTGTCGTCGGGGATACACAGGTATTTGGCATACCAGCACAATTTGGGGGGCCACATTGTGGCTATTTTGCAACTACAAGCAAATTAATGAGAAAGGTACCTGGTCGTCTCGTTGGACAAACAAAAGATGAGGAAGGCCGAAGAGGGTTTGTTCTTACTTTACAAGCTCGTGAACAACACATAAGACGTGATAAAGCTACCTCTAATATTTGTTCCAACCAAGCCCTGAATGCCTTAGCTACATCTGTTGCTTTAAGTGCCTTAGGAAAACAAGGACTAAAAGAGATGGCCTATCAAAATATGCAAAAAGCTCGTTATGCATTTGCTAAACTTCAGGAAGCTGGTATGAAGGTTAAATTCAAGGGTGCATTCTTTAATGAAGTTGTATTGGATTGCCAAAAATCAATTAACACAATCAATCAAAAGCTTCAGGAAAAAGGGTATATTGGCGGTTTCGATCTTGAATCGACAGATCCTAGTCTTAGCGGTTGTATGTTAATAGCTATTACAGAAATGCGTACAAAAGAAGAAATCGATGCCTTTGTCACAGAATTGAGGGATATACATGTTGAATGAAAACTTTCCACTGATTTTTGAACGTAGTCAAGAAGGTCGTATGGGATATAGTTTACCTGATTTAGATGTACCTGAAGTTGATATTGAACTGGATGAACAATATGTTCGAAAGAGTGATGCTGATCTACCTGAGGTAAGTGAGCTTCAAATAATGCGTCATTATACAGCACTATCGACACGAAACCATGGTGTTGATTCAGGTTTTTATCCATTAGGCTCTTGTACCATGAAGTATAATCCAAAAATCAATGAAGATGTAGCTCGTATTCCGGGTTTTAGTCACATACATCCATTACAAGACGCAAATAGTGTTCAAGGTGCTTTAGAGTTAATGTATGATCTCCAATCCTCTTTAGAGGCAATTACAGGTATGAACACTGTTACACTTCAGCCAGCTGCAGGAGCTCATGGTGAGTGGACTGGGTTGATGATGATTCGAGCTTTCCATGAAACAAATGGAGATTATAATCGTACCAAAGTTATCGTTCCAGATTCAGCGCATGGAACGAATCCTGCTTCAGCTACAGTTGCAGGTTTTGAAGCGGTAACAGTAAAATCCAATGAACAAGGATTAGTTGATTTAGATGATTTAAGAAGAGTCGTGGATGAGAACACCGCTGCGTTGATGTTAACAAATCCGAACACGCTAGGATTGTTTGAAGAACATATACTAGAAATGGCCGAAATAGTTCATGGTGCTGGTGGTAAATTATATTATGACGGGGCAAATTTGAATGCAATTCTAGGGTACGCCCGTCCTGGAGATATGGGATTTGATGTAGTTCACCTTAATTTGCATAAAACATTTACTGGTCCCCATGGTGGTGGTGGTCCTGGTTCTGGCCCAGTGGGGGTTACCTCAGAGTTAGAACCTTATTTACCTAAGCCGCTATTAAAGAAACAAAATAATCGATTTGTATTTGAAGATAATCGACCTCAATCAATAGGGAGGGTGAAACCGTACTTTGGTAACTTTGGAATCAATGTTCGAGCTTATACGTATATTCGTACAATGGGTCCTGATGGTTTGCGTCAGGTTAGTGAATACGCCGTACTTAATGCGAATTATATGATGAGAGAACTACAGTCAACTTTTGACTTACCATTTTCTCAACATTGTAAGCATGAATTCGTACTATCTGGTAAGCGCCAGAAGAAATTAGGTGTGCGTACGTTAGATATAGCCAAACGATTGCTAGACTTCGGCTATCATCCACCTACCATTTATTTCCCTATAAATGTAGAGGAAGCTATGATGGTAGAGCCAACAGAGACGGAGGCCAAAGAAACACTAGATGAATTTATATCGGTCATGAAGCAAATTTCTAAAGAAGTAGAAGAAAAACCCGAGGTTGTTCAAGAAGCGCCTCACACAACGATTGTAAGTCGATTAGACGAAACAACAGCCGCTAGGAAACCAGTACTTCGTTATACCAGAGATTAGATAAATAAAGATCCTCAACAATACGTTGAGGATCTTTACTATTAACTCTGTTTAATTTTACCGTCCCATTTTTTAAATCCACCTTGTAGAACATGGAGTTGATCGTACCCTTTTTTATGAAGGACGTTAGCTGCTCTTGAGGAACGGGTTTGGTTTTGGCAATACAAATAAACGGGTTTGTCTGGACGTATTTCCTGCAAACGTTGTTTCAATTGGGTTACTGGGATGTTTCGAGCTCCAAGAATATGTCCTGCTTTAAATTCGTTAGGTTCTCGAACATCAATAAGTTGGGCTTTACGGTATCCTTCACGAAATTGTTCTGATGTCAGTGTTTTTAAATAACGGCGTTGATTTACATATCTTATAACGGCAAAGCCGATAATGAGTGCTAATCCTACAATAAAAATCCACATCGTAACTCCCCCTATCTCTCTCATGATTCCTAATCTATTATAGTTCTGTTTGAATTAAGTTTCAAAGTTTTTTTATATAGAAAGTCAAACGTTTGTGGTTTGATTACATTTTCTACGAGGAATTATAACTTACTGTCCAAATTGGTTCAAACGCTTAAGATAACATAGGGAGGATGAATATATTTCCAATTTATTTGCAAATAGTAAATAAGGGATTTGTGGATGTATGTGTCGATTTAAAGGACATATACCTTATATTTTCTTTTATTTTCGTAGATTTTTAAGATTGACAAATCGATTATACTTTGTTCAAAACACAATATATAGTGTAAATTCGTTTCATAGAACACAATATATAGAAACTTTTATATTGAACCAAGGAGATTACTGTGGTAAGTTATATATAGCAAAGTTGAGCGGCTACAAGTGCTGATATTCATCAATAGATGTCGAACTCAACGCATTATTCGCGATAGAGGAGAGATGGTTCATGCAGGCGGTGAAAGATTCACTAAAACATATCAACATAGATCAACTTAATAAAGATATAGGGATGTTTCCTCAAGTTCATCCAGTTACAGATGATATGCATATAACACATTCAGGTGTATCAAGACTTGTAATGCTGGATCGTTACGCATTTAAGGATACGGAGAAAATAACACTAGCATCCGGAGATTTTGTTGTCCTTACCATTAAGGAAGATCCTAAATTCCCCGCTAGAGGATTGGGGTACATACAATCCATAGATTGGGAAACATCAAAAGCTCAAGTTAAAGTTGAATCAGAATTTGTTCATGTATTGGATAATCCAGAAGAAGCGGAAACAGGCATTATATCTCGTTCACTAGATGTAATAGACAAACCGCTTGAGATTTTTTATGAGCAAGTGGCACGAAGGAATGCCACAGGCTTGGCAGAAGTAGAAGTGGATGAAACCAAAAAGCAAGAATGGTATAAGCACTTTTATGAAGAACTTTCAAATCTAAACTTTATTCCTGCTGGGCGTGTATTATATGGAGCAGGTGCTGATACAGATGTTACGTACTTCAACTGTTATGTTATGCCATTCATTCAAGACTCTCGAGAGGGTATATCAGACCATCGTAAACAAGTGATGGAAATCATGTCACGTGGAGGAGGAGTTGGAACAAATGGTTCGACACTACGTCCAAGAAATGCATTGGCAAAAGGTGTAAACGGTAAATCATCTGGTTCTGTTTCCTGGCTTGATGATATCGCTAAGCTAACCCATCTTGTGGAACAAGGTGGATCAAGACGTGGAGCGCAAATGATCATGCAAGCAGATTGGCATCCTGATATTATTGAATTCATTATTTCAAAAATGCAGAATCCACGTATATTACGGTTCTTAATTGAGACCACTGAAGACGAGGGGATTAAGCGTCAAGCCCAATCAAAGTTAAAATTCACACCTCTCACAGAAACAGAGCGAGACATGTATCAAGGAATTGTTAATTATAAAGCGATTGAAGGTCAAGGTGGCTTTACAAATAAAGTGATAGCAGAAGCAGAAGAAAAGCTTCGATTAGGTGGTAACTATGACGTTCATAATTCTGAGTTTCTAACAGGAGCCAACATATCGATATGTTTAACAAATGATTTCATGGAAGCTGTTGAACAGGATGGTTACTATGATCTTCGCTTTCCTGATGTGGAAAGTTACAACCCTGAGGGAATGAAGGCTTACAATGAGAAATGGCAAGAAGTTGGAGACGTACGTGAATGGGAAGCAATGGGATATAAAGTGAAAACACACCGTCGCATGAAAGCGAAGGAGCTTTGGAACTTAATTAATATCTGTGCCACTTATTCAGCTGAACCAGGAATTTTCTTTATTGATAACGCAAATGAAAAAACCAATGCTACAAGTTATGGTCAAAAAGTAGTCGCAACGAATCCTTGTGGGGAACAACCATTAGCTCCATACTCTGTATGTAACTTGGCTGCTGTAAATCTTGCTTCCTTCGCCAATAAAGAAACGAAGGAAGTAGACTATGAAAAGTTGAAACAAACGGTTCAAACAGGCGTACGAATGCAAGATAACGTTATTGATGCAACACCATACTTTCTTGAGGAAAATAAAAAGCAGGCCCTTGGAGAGCGCCGAGTAGGCCTAGGGGTTATGGGACTTCATGACTTGTTAATTTATACAGAAACTGCGTATGGTTCAAAAGAAGGTAATGAAGTTGTCGATCAAATATTTGAAACGATTGCAACTACAGCGTATAGAACTTCTATAGAGTTGTCTAAAGAGAAGGGCAGTTTTCCATTCCTAGTTGGGAAGACAGAAGAGGAGACGAAACAAATTCGTGAGCAATTTATTAATACTGGTTACATGAAGGAAATGCCAGAGGATATACGTCAAGGTATTTTAGACCACGGCATTCGTAACTCACACTTATTAACTGTAGCTCCAACAGGATCTACTGGCACAATGGTAGGAGTCTCAACTGGCCTTGAGCCATATTTCTCTTTCTCTTACTACAGAAGTGGACGCTTGGGTAAATTTATCGAAGTAAAAGCAAATATTGTTCAAGAATACTTGGATGAGCACCCTGAACAGAATCCAAATCATTTACCTGAATGGTTCGTTACAGCGATGAGTCTTTCTCCAGAAGCTCATGCAGATACACAATGTGTTATTCAGCGCTGGGTGGACAGTTCAATATCCAAAACAGTTAATGCTCCTAAAGGCTATAGCGTTGAACAAGTGGAGCAAGTATATCAACGTTTATATCGAGGTGGAGCAAAAGGCGGAACCGTCTATGTCGATGGTAGTCGTGATGCTCAAGTACTCACGCTTAAGGCAGAAGACAATCAAGTAGAAGAACAACAGGAGCTATTTGAAAACGAGCAACCTAAAGTCGTTCTTATGGATACCGTGCATGAATTGGATAAAACGGACGTAACCATCGGATCAGAAGTGGGGAATACATGTCCAGTATGTCGAGAAGGGAAAATTCAAGATGTAGGTGGATGCAATACATGTATGAATTGTGGAGCCCAACTAAAATGTGGGTTATAAGATAGATAACAAGCTTGGAGAAGTACATCTTCTTCAAGCTTGTTTGTTTAGCGTACTATAAAAATGTTGCTTGTGTATAACAGAATAAGTATAGAGGCCGACGTCCGGCTCCAGCGCCCAGCGACTAGCAAACTTCCTGCACCTCCTTACGTTAAGGAAAAATAGAATCGCTACCGCTATTCGTGTTTCCTTTATCTCATACGGAATCATGGGAAGTTCGATCAAAATCGGTGCGTCACGCAGCAACATCGAACTGACATACGACACAGTCTATATGTCGCCGGGCGATTGCGTCTTTATTTATAGAATACATTCATTACCAGCAGTGTTCATTAGTTGTTGGTTCATACTAAATCCTAAAAGGAGTGATTTAGTAATGAAGCCATTCACACCTAATTTGGTGTATATTGAACCAAGAGCTATGGAATACCCTCTTGCACAGGAGCTTTATCAAAAGTTTAAAGATCAAGGGATTGAAATTAGAGAAACGACTTCACATAATCAGGTACGAGGAATACCGGGGGATAACGAACTCCGACAATACGCTAATGCAAAAAACACCTTTGTAATTGGTGTACGGAAAACGTTAAAGTTTGATACATCAAAACCATCAGCAGAGTATGCAATCCCACTAGCAACAGGATGCATGGGGCACTGTCATTATTGTTACCTTCAAACAACATTAGGAAAAAAACCTTATATTCGAACATATGTGAATTTAGATGATATTTTTAATCAGGCACTAGAGTATATTGAAGAACGCGATGAACCCACTCGTTTTGAAGCAGCATGTACTTCAGATATTGTAGGAATTGATCATCTCACACATTCATTAAAGAAGACAATTGAATTCATGGGTGAGCAAGAGAAAGGTCGATTACGGTTTGTGACAAAGTATCATCATGTGGATCACCTTTTAGATGCAAAGCACAATGGACATACTCGCTTTCGATTTAGCATTAATGCAGATTATGTAATTAAAAATTTTGAACCAGGGACTTCTTCATTAGATAAACGGTTAGAAGCAGCTAGAAAGGTTGCTGATGCCGGGTATCCGTTAGGGTTTATTGTAGCTCCCATTTATTTATACGGCGATGACTGGAAACAAGGATATCATCAGTTGTTTGAAAATCTCTACAACCAGTTAAAAGGAAGTTCGGTAAATGAAGAAGATCTTACCTTTGAATTAATACAACATAGATTTACTAAGCCAGCTAAACGAGTCATTCAACAACGCTATCCAAAGTCCAAACTAGAGATGGATGAGGATGAACGGAAATACAAGTGGGGGCGATATGGTATTGGGAAATATGTGTATCCGAACGAACAACAAGAGGATATTCAAAATACGATGAAAGCTTTTATGAACGAATTTTTCCCTAAGAGTAAGCTTTCATACTTTACGTAAGAAATCTTGTCAGCATCCCTAATCTAGTGTATCATTTTAACAAGTTAGAATTTAATGGACGGCAGAATTGGAGGATTATCATGCCAACACCAAGTATGGAAGATTATATCGAACAAATATACATGCTAATTGAAGATAAAGGATATGCTCGTGTTTCAGACATCGCCGAGAACCTTCAAGTACATCCTTCATCTGTTACGAAAATGGTACAAAAACTAGATCGAGATCAATACTTAAATTATGAAAAATATAGAGGGCTAATATTAACAGCCAAAGGGAAAAAAATCGGTAAACGTCTAGTTTATCGTCATGAGTTGTTAGAGCAATTCCTCCAGATTATAGGTGTGAATAGTGAAAATATATACGAAGATGTCGAGGGAATCGAGCATCATCTAAGTTGGAATTCCATAGATCGAATTGGTGATTTGGTCCAATTCTTTGAAGGAAACCCAGAATGTATAGAACTGTTACGCAAAGTACAACAACAAAATGAAGAACAAACCGAGGAAGAATAAAAGCAGCTGGTTTACCAGCTGCTTTTTCTCGTCTAGGAAATTATAAACAGGTCGAGGCTGTGGATAACTTTACTATAGTGATGTGGCCACGTCCATATTCAGCGCCCAGCGACTAGCAAACTTCCTGCACCTCCTTACGATAAGAATCGAATCGCTATCGCTCTTCTTGTTTCCTTTATCTCATACGGAGCAGTCCAGTTTGTACCTCGCTAATCCGGGCGCTTGCGCTTATGTTCTTTGGTTACGTACATTTATTCGAGTGTTTTATTTTAACTTATAAAACAAAACAATCACTCTACAATAGACCTGCTGTCTTATTCCATATAAGAGGCAATAATCTGGAAGATTTGAATTCGAGATAAATTTGGTGATCGCACAGAAAGAGCGTGTACCCGTAGATTTAGTTAGAATAAAGGTGGCCGTGGAACGACTCGCGTCCTGCCGGCCCTACACGACGTAGGGTCGTTCGACGTTGTCACACGATGTGATGATCTTAGTCGAACCTTCCCTAATCATTCTACCTTCTGGGAAAAACACCCTCAGGGGATCTTGCCTATCTCTTTCTCCGGCGCGAGTCTCCTTGTTCCACGGCCACCTTTGCTAGTATTGGGAGGCACGGAAACATTGCGAAGTTAGAGAGGTTGAGGTATTTGACATTTAGTTCGCTGTTTAAAAAATAAAGTTTTATTTGTCCGTAAGATCTACCCAAAGAGGGTTTTTACTAAAAATAAGAGCTTATATGTCCTTTCGGGAGACATACAACATTTGGCCACGGGTCCATAGCCATTACTCGGCTTGGGGTGAAGGGGAACTGCGAGACTCCCGCGGGAGAAAGAGGTTGTGGTGAGACCCCGGAGGGAGCAAAGCGAGTGAGAAGGCTCACCAGCTCACCCGCAGGAAAGCGGGTTGCTTCACCGTAACCCCCTTCCACGTTTCAAGTATCGGACCACTCACCTTTTGAATATATCTCGAACTAAAGTCTTCAAGATAATGGGGCTATTGGGAATACTGAATAATTCATCTCAAAAATAAGAAAGTTCTAATTATCCGCACAAATGACTATAGATAATGATAAATATGTAATAGTTGCGGGGAGAGTGGCTTGTAATGAGGATTGATGGCGTATTCTCTGGTGGTGGTGTGAAAGCTATTGCATTTATTGGAGCTATAAAAGTCGTGGAAGAGAAGGGATATACATTTGAACGAGTTGCTGGAACATCAGCTGGTGCTATTATTTCAGCTTTTATTGCTGCTGGTTATACAAGTGAAGAAATTGGAGCATTATTTGAAGAATTGCAACTAGAGAGTTTTTTGGATCCTCCGATGATGGGAGATTGGTTTCCGTTTTCAAAATGGTTGTCCCTTTACTTTCGGCTGGGAATTTACAAAGGAAAAAAATTAGAAGAGTGGATATACGAGCAACTAGCCAAAAAAGGAATTTATACATTTGGTGATCTAGAAGAAGATGCACTAAAGGTAATCGCATCAGATTTAAGTTTAGGTAGAATGGTAGTTATTCCTGATGATTTAGAGCGGTTATATGGCATTTCTCCTGAGCATTTTTCAGTTGCTAAAGCTGTACGAATGAGTGCAGGGCTGCCTTACTTTTTCATACCAGATCGAATACAAGGAAAAAGTCCAATCAAAAGTGTGATAGTAGATGGTGGGTTATTAAGCAATTTCCCAATTTGGGTTTTGGCATTACCAGATGAGAGAAGAATTCGACCTATTTTAGGGATGAAGCTAAGTACATCAGTAGAATATGTGCCCCCGAAGAAATTAAACAATGCCATAGAGATGTTTCAAGCATTGTTCAGCACAATGAAGAAAGCACATGATGCGAGATATATATCGAAAGCAGAAGCCGTTGACATTATTTTTATTCCGGTTGAGGATGTAGATACAACAGACTTTAATTTATCAGAAGAACAAAAAAGGAATCTAATATCATTAGGGGAAAAACAAGCGGATGCATTTCTCCGAAAATGGACTAAATAAAAAGTGGGACCGTGTAGCGACGTACAAACTGTATGGCGCCTAGAAAACAGCAATCCAATATTGATTTATCGGGAGGGGAAGGACAGGAAGCTTGCTAGTCGCTAGGTCCAACTTTAATAACTTATAACGGCATACACAAACATTTTTCCTACAATGCAAAAAAGATCGAGCACTCTTTATAGAGATGCTCGATCTTTCTTTTTATTCTTGCTACCTTCAATAACTCGAAGCTGTGGTCCGTCTTTTCTTGATTTTGAGGGCTTAGATTTAGGTGCTACTTTATTTTTTATGGTAGAAGGTTTCATTTTACTTGCAATGCTAGAGCTAGAAGAGTTCGTGTTACCATATTTTTGTTTAGATTGACGAACGGCTTTGCGGTAACGTTTCATTTCATTCGATTGTCCACCATTACGTCTGGAAAAGATGAAATATACTATACCTATCACTAGCGCTGCAACACCTGCAGTCATAATTATTTGAGTTAGAAAGCTTTGGGTATCTGTGATCAACTTAAAGCCCATACCGATTATAGCCAGCGTAATAATGGCATAAGTAAGAGGTTTCGCAATATTTCGAAACAATAGGTTTTCCTCCCTTCAGCAATCCATTCAGATTATGAAATGACCTTACTACCTTGTATACCACTTTTTGAAGCGTTTTTATCATTTTCTAAAACTTTTTTAAAAGAGTGAATCGCAACTTCCACTTGCTCATCTTTAGGTTCTTTGGTAGTAAGTAATTGAAGCCAAAGCCCAGGATAACCAAGCACGCGTAAAAATGGAATGTTGCGAACTTTATTGGTAAGTTGGAGCACTTCAAACGATATGCCAATAACAAAAGGTAATAGTAAAATACGATTTACCATTCTCCACCAAAGTGGTTCTGTTTCAATAAATGGCAATAAATAAACAAGAATACCAACAAAAACGGTGAATAATATAAAACTCGAACCACAACGATAATGTAATCTTGAATTCTTTTGTATGTCTTCTACCGTAAGCTTATCGCCATTTTCATACGCATTAATCACTTTGTGTTCAGCACCATGGTATTGAAACACTCGTTTAATTAATGGCGTTAGCGAGATAAGGTAGATATATACAAGAAGGAAAATAAACTTAATGAAACCTTCTAAAAGAACCTGGCCAGTTTCTCCTGGAACAATTCCTCGAAAGAATTCTGCAATCAATGCTGGGGTTAAGGTGAATATTAACTTCCCAAATATAAAAGATAATACGCCTACTGCACCTACACCAATAATCATTGCTAGTTTTGATGTTTCTTCTTCTTTTTGAATTGATTCATCGTCTTCGGGGTCTACATCATATCGTTCTGTCGAAAAGTTTAAGTGCTTTGTACCATTAGCACTTGCTTGAACTAGAGCGACTAACCCTCGTATAAATGGTATTTTCTTTAATCGTTTAGATAGTTTAGAGTCTTTCCGTTCTGTTTCAAAATATTCAATGGAGTTATCATTTCGTCGAATTGCTGTGACATAACCAGATTTACCTGCAAACATGACACCTTCAACAACAGCCTGACCTCCGTATGCTGGTTGGTTTTGTTCACTCATATATCCACCATCCCTAGATGTTTCGTCGTTTCTTCTATTTTACTAGAAAATGGAGCTCACCTCTAGTCCTCTCCGCAAAAAGCATGGATTTTATATTTTTGGGTCATCCTAGGTTATGGAGGTGTATGAAGTGGAACAAGAGCAAAAACAAGTTCAAAATGAGGAATTAGAACAAAATAAAACCGAAAAACCTGTATCATCTTTGTCGAAAGCATTAATTACTGGATTTGTTGGAGGGCTTCTATGGAGTTTTGTTGGAGTCGTAACGTATTTCTTTAATTTCAGTTCGGTATCTGCTGCTTCTTTTATTATACGTTCATGGATTCAAACAGATTGGACTGGTAGTTGGATTGGTGAATTTCTAGGTATGGTTGCAATTGGACTACTATCATTAGGAGTAGCGGTGATCTATTATGGACTTTTACGTAAAACACATGGGTTATTTCCCCCTATCCTTTTTGGTGTAGCACTTTGGTTCATCGTCATGTACTTATTTAATCCTATATTTGCAACTGTACCTACAGTATATGAAATGGATAGCAACACCATTGTAACTACCCTATGTATTTATATTTTATATGGAACTTTTATCGGGTATTCCATTTCTTATGATTATGAGCAGTTTGAACATGGTGCTAGCTAAATCATTATCACATTAATGCTGATTGTGTTATCCTTAAAAAGTGTCGGAAAAATTTCCCCAAAATCCATACAGGGAGAGGAATTATGAAAGAATTGTTATTGTTAAATGGCCCCAACTTGAACCTTTTAGGTGAAAGGGAGCCTGGAGTTTATGGTTCAGTAACCCTTCAAGATATTGAACGTCAGGTTCAAGATGTTTGTAAACACGAGGGATGGCAAGTAAAATCCTTTCAATCAAATCATGAGGGAGAATTAGTAGATGCCATTCACGAAGCGAGACATTCTTCAAAAGGTATTATTTTTAATCCAGGTGCATACACCCACACGAGTGTTGCCTTAAGAGATGCTATTTCGGGTGTGAATGTGCCTATGATTGAAGTTCATATCTCTAATGTACATAAAAGAGAATCGTTTCGTCATACATCCCTTTTATCGCCAGTAGCATGGGGACAGATTGTAGGCTTGGGTCCACTAGGATATCAATTAGCCGCCAAGGCATTTATTGACCATTTTAAGGAGGACGCAGATGATGGAGAAGTTAAGTAAAGTAAGGAAGAGATTAGGCGAAGAGAATGTAGATGGTATTCTTATTACAAATGATAAAAATCGTCGTTATATGACTGGATTTACAGGTACAGCTGGGGTCTTATTAATTACACTAGAGAGCGCCCTTTTTATTACTGATTTTCGCTATGTAGAGCAAGCTCAAAAAGAAGCGATAGGGTTTGAAGTGATTAAGCATACCACCCCAATCCAAGAAGAGATATCAGCGCAGGTTGAAAGGTTAGGAATTAAGAGACTTGGGTTTGAAAAACAACATATGACTTATGGTATATATGAAGACTATCACAAGGTCATAAATGCAGAATTGGTACCTACATCTGGTATTGTTGAAAAATTACGCTTGATTAAGAATGAAGATGAGATTAAGATATTAAAGGAAGCAGCTGAAATAGCTGATGCAGCCTATGAACATATTCTTACGTACATAAAACCTGGTGTGAAGGAAATAGATGTATCAAATGAACTAGAATTCTTTATGAGGAAGAAGGGTGCAACCTCTTCATCATTTGATATTATAGTTGCTTCGGGCTATCGATCAGCCTTGCCACATGGCGTAGCATCTGATAAAGTCATTCAATCAGGGGAGCTTGTCACGCTCGATTTTGGTGCTCTTTATAAAGGCTACTGTTCTGATATTACCCGTACAGTTGCTGTGGGTGAGATTAGTAATGAATTAAAAGAAATATACGACACTGTTTTACAGGCTCAATTACGTGGAATGGATGGATTGAAAGCTGGTATTACTGCAAAAGATGCAGATGATCTTACGCGAGATTATATTAAAGAAAAAGGGTATGGTGACTATTTTGGTCACTCCACAGGTCATGGCATCGGGTTAGATGTTCATGAAGGACCTGGTCTCTCATTTAGATCAAAAGAAACATTACTACCGGGAATGGTTGTTACAGTTGAGCCTGGTATCTATGTTCCAAATGTTGGAGGTTGTCGAATAGAAGATGACACAGTTGTTACAGAAAACGGTAATGAACGCCTATCCACTTCTACCAAAGAGCTTATTTATCTATAAAATTTTCTCAAAAAGAATAGTGATATCGTAATGATTACCGAAAAAACTTCATCCATCCGTTAAAGATGGAAAGAACTGAACTTGCTTAAGGAGGATATCGAATGATTTCAGTAAACGATTTTAAAACAGGATTAACTGTTGAAGTTGATAATGGGATTTGGCAGGTTATTGATTTTCAGCACGTAAAACCTGGTAAAGGTGCAGCATTTGTCCGTTCAAAACTACGTAATTTACGTACTGGTGCAATTCAAGAGAAAACCTTCCGTGCCGGTGAAAAAGTAAACAAAGCACATATCGAAAACAGTAAGGTTCAATACCTATATTCAGCTGATGATGTTCATACATTTATGGATAATGACACATTTGAACAAGTAGAATTACGGTCAAGTCAAATCGAAAATGAACTAAACTACTTGAAAGAGAATATGGAATTAAACATCCAATTCTATCAAGGAGAAAACATTGGAGTAGAATTACCAAATAATGTGGAATTAGTTGTTTCTGAAACAGAACCAGGTATTAAAGGTGATACTGCTAGTGGTGGTACAAAGCCAGCAACACTTGAAACAGGTCTAATTGTACAAGTACCTTTCTTCATAAATGAAGGAGACAAATTGGTTATTAGCACTGCAGATGGAAAATATGTATCTCGCTCAAATAAATAAGATTTATCTCACAAGAGTCAGGCAAATATGCCTGGCTCTTTTTTTGTGTTAACAGAAATAGTTCACCTTATTAAAAGAGGATTATGGATTGAAATAGACTTACGAGACTTCGCTTATTTTAGGTCATAAATTGGTCAAGCTGGCATAAATTACAGTAAAAGCATGTAATAGAAATGTGAGGGTTAAGAATGGATGAAATCCTAAGAATTATACCTCCTCAAATTCAAGAAAAACTTCGGCATCTCACTATACAAGAATGGTCTGAGCTTCAAGAAATTCGTTTGCGTATCGGAAGGCCGATAGAGCTTATATTTTCAGGGCGTCAACAGATAGTTAGTGGTGTCATTCCTAGTGAGCATGACAGTCAATATGTAATTAATCAACTTGGGGATTATTCTATTTATCGCTTAGAGGATGAACTACGTGAAGGTTATATAACCATAGCTGGTGGTCATAGGGTAGGGCTAGCTGGAAAGGTGAACACAGAGAAAGGTTTAGTAAAAGCTATACGACATATTTCATCCTTTAATATTCGAATCGCTAGGGAAAAAATAGGTGTGGCCAATGAAGTAGTAGATAGCCTTTATGAAGGGGGTTATCGGAACACGCTCCTGATTGGCCCACCGCAAACTGGTAAAACCACATTATTAAGAGACATGGCTCGAATAATCAGTGAGGGGTCTCTAGCCTTACCTTCTAAAAAGGTTGGAATTATTGATGAACGATCCGAGATAGCAGGTAGTTTACATGGAGTGCCGCAACATCAACTAGGTTGGCGAACGGATGTCATGGATGCTTGTCCAAAAGCTGAGGGTATGATGATGATGATTCGGTCGATGTCACCAGAGGTCCTTATTGTGGATGAGATTGGAAGTGAAGAAGATGTTAAAGCATTAATGGAGGCTATTTATGCGGGAGTAACCATCATTTCTACAGTGCACGGTGATAGCTATGATTCTGTTAAACACCGTCCATCTTTGCGCCCTTTATTCCAGAATAATGTATTTGAACGCTATATTGTACTAAATGATTGGAGCCAAAGTGGTTTCACGCGCACGCTCTTAAATCATCAAGGGCAACGAATTCCAACGAAAAAGAGGTGCAATGCAAATGAAATGGATCGGAGCACTTCTCCTACTGTGCGCTACAACGTGGGGAGGGTTTGAGTTTGCAAGACGTTTAAATGAGCGTCCTAAGCAGATTCGACAATTAAAAAATGCATTACAAGTACTTGAGGCAGAAATACTCTATGGGCAGTCACCTGTTATTGAAGCTTGTGAAAAAGTAGCAAGGCAGGTTCCAACTCCTCTAGCGTGGTTCTTCGAAGAATTTAGTGCATCTCTTAAACAAAGTAGTTCCTCTTTGTATGACGTTTGGGAAGATCGCCTGGATCGTTATTGGTCTATTAGTGCATTAGGAGAGGGCGAAAAAGAAATTATGAAGCAATTCGGTCAAACATTAGGCCAGCATGATTTTGCGGGACAACAAAAGCACATTCGACTTGCACTTTCACATTTAGAAAGAGAGTTACAAGAAGCACAAGAACAACAACAACGATATAGCAAAATGGTAAAAAGCCTAGGGTTTTTATCTGGATTGCTGATTATATTGCTTTTTATTTAATGGGTAGAGAAAGGGGATCGAAGCATGCTTGGGGATGCGTACATTTTATTTCAGATAGCAGGTATTGGCATCGTTATTGCCATGATTCATACCGTCTTAAAGCAAATGGGGAAGGAAGATATAGCCCAATGGGCGACACTAGTAGGATTTATTATCGTTTTGTTTATTGTGATGGATAATCTTTCGGATTTATTTCAGCAAATTAAATCAGTCTTTTTATTTCAGTAGCAGGATGGTGAGTATATGGGAATATTTCAAATCGTTGCATTTGCCATTGTAGCTAGCCTGTTAACCATTATTCTTAAAGAGCAAAAAGGCTCTGTTGCATTTTTTATCATCCTATTCACTGGTATTGTTATTTTTCTAATTCTCATCCAACAAATCGCGCAGGTTTTTTCGTTACTTGAATATATAGCTCAAAAAGCAAATGTGAATGGAATGTATGTTGAAACCATACTCAAGATTATTGGTATTGCTTATATAGCAGAATTCGGAGCTCAGATTACTCGAGATGCTGGTTTAGGAAGCGTAGCATCTAAAATTGAGCTAGCTGGAAAAGTGTTTATTTTAGTGTTAGCTGTTCCAATATTAACAGCAGTTATTGAAACAATTCTAGGCTTTATACCTGCCTAGGAATTGTAGGGAGGGAGTTTTCCAGAAAGGCATGAGACAAACATTCAAAGTATTGATTGTGCTCCTTTTTGTATTTCCATTCATAATCGTTCCTGATTTACTTACTCATGCTCAGACATCTGGATCAGAATGGACAAGTAGTGATCTTAGTCGTATCACCTTTACAGAGATCCAAGGTTACTGGACGAAAGTTGTTGATGAATATGGCGGCTATTTGCCTGAGATTCGTAAAGGTACGTTTATGGAATTCATGCAACATCGAGAGTCCATCTCTATAAAGGATTGGACATTTGGATTACTGAAGTACCTCTTCTACGAATTCATTATGAATGGTAAATTGCTTGGAACGCTTTTGTTTCTCACGCTCTTTTGTATGCTTCTTCAATCTTTGCAAAATGCTTTTGAAAACCAAGCAGTTAGTAAAGTAGCTTATGCCATTGTTTATTTAGTGTTAATTGCATTGGCTTTAAATAGCTTTCATCTTGCAGTGTCCTATGCTAAAGAAGCAATTGAATTGATGAGTAGCTTCATGATTGCCTTATTACCACTAATGTTAGGGTTAATGGCTACATTTGGTAATTTAATAGCTGTATCCTTCTTTCATCCAGTTATCATATTTTTAATCCATGCAAGCGGCTTATTAATTTCTAACATTGTCCTGCCATTATTTTTCCTGTCAGCATTATTAACCATTGTTAGCACGATAAATGATCAATATAAAGTAACGCAACTAGCTCAATTATTACGAAATGCTGGGTTAGGTATTATGGGGGTATTTCTAACTGTTTTCTTGGGTGTGATCTCTGTTCAAGGTGCTGCATCTGCAATACAAGATGGTGTAGCGATGAAAACAGCAAAATTCGTAACAGGTAATTTTGTACCGGTAGTTGGTCGAATGTTTACAGATGCGACAGATACAGTACTAAGTGCTTCATTATTACTCAAAAATACTGTCGGAATCGTTGGGGTCATCATTATTTTAGGACTGGCTTTATTTCCAGCTATTAAAGTCTTGGCAGTAGCTTTGATATACAAACTAGCAGCTGCGGTTCTTCAACCAATTGGCGGTGGTCCAGTTATTACCTCAATGGAGATTATTAGTAAACATATATTATATGTCTTTGCTGCCTTACTCGTAGTCACATTTATGTTTTTCCTGGCAATCGTCATCTTAGTAGCATCCAGTAATCTGACCATGATGATTCGATGAGGAGGGATTAAATGGAGTTTATTACAGAGTGGGTTACCCAGATTATACTTTTTTTGTTACTTGCCTTTATAACAGATTTGATTCTTCCAACCTCATCATTAAGAAAATACATCAAATTAGTAGTAGGTCTATTATTGATTCTTGTTTTTTTACAACCTGTATTTCAATTGTTTGAGGTAGATGTAAACCGCTTATTTTCACAAGAAATGAAGAATTGGGAGAACCAATCAGAGGTTGAAAATATGGAAAATTTAATTGATATAAAGAAAAAAGAAATACAAGCCTCACAACGTGCATATATTTTAGAACAGATGGCTGTCCAATTAGAAAATTCGGCGAAGGAGGAGCTGATGGATGAACATGAAGTAGAAATTCTAAACTTTTCCTTCCAATTCTCTGAAGATGAACAAGATCTTAACTTAGAATCTTTGGAACAACTCACTGTGGTGGTGTCAGATAAAAAGAGCGAGAAGCACCAAGATGAAGTTGGAGATGTTGAGGATATAGAGATTAATTTTGCTAATCAAACTAAAAAAGAGTCAAACTCCAACCAATCAGATACTGTGAAGAAATTTCTCTCTACTGTCTGGCAAATACCTATAGATAAAATCAATATACAGTGGGAAGGAGGGGTTCAATGAAAAAAGGTCCATTTAAATCTATAACTTCTTTGCTTAAATTAAAATCTGAAGACGGCAAGAAGCCAACTAAAATGGCTTATGTCATATTGATTGCGTTATTTGGACTTCTGATTTTGATTGTTAGTGACATGTTTTCAAGTGGCGAAACCCAAAATCAGCAACCTACCAATCTACCAGAATCAACTTCTTCACCTACAGAACAAGAACAAGAAACATTTCTTCAAAAAGATAAAGAACCTACTGAATCAATCATGTCTGAAGCTGAAGCCTACTATGAAAAAGAGTTAGAAAAGTTATTGAATAGCGTAAAGGGAGTTTCTGAAGTTGATGTAATGGTGAATCTTGAATCAACAGAAGCAAAAATCTATGAAAAAAATAAAACCGTTACTCAACAAACCACCGAAGAAACAGATAAGAATGGTGGTGAACGAACGATAGATGATTCTTCTGAAGACAGTCAAGTCGTTCTCACAAGAAGAGGGGATCAGGAGGTTCCATTACTTGTCCGTACTCAAAAGCCGAAGGTAAGAGGAGTTTTGGTTGTAGCAAAAGGAGCAGATCACATGCAAGTACAACAATGGATTGTAGAGGCAGTATCTAGAAGTTTGGATGTACCAACGCATCGTATTTCGGTAATGCCGAAAAAATAAGGGAGGAATAAAGAAATGATGTTAAAAAAACAAACGGTTTGGCTATTAACGATGTTAAGTTTAATGATTGTGCTTAGTGTGTATTACATGACGTCCCCATCGGAAGATCAAGTAGCATTACTGTATGATGAGGAAGAGAAGAATGAGGAGGAAGCAGCCTCTGAAGGGACCAATTCAGAAGGCACTATGTCTGAAGATGGAGTTGTAGAAACAAAAGGTGAAGAAAAAGGAAATGTCACATCAAGTGTGGCAAGTGATGAAATCTTTACAGCAATGCGTATGCAAATCGAAGATAGTAGATCTAAAACAAAAGAAGAGCTAAAAGACATTATGGCATCAGGTCAAATGTCAGCTTCTGAAGTTGAATCTGTCGTAAGTGAAATTCGTCAACTAGAGGAGCTAAGCACGAAAGAAAAAATACTTGAGCAATCCATCCAAGCAAAAGCTGAATATCCAGATGTCCTAGTGCGAGCTGAAGAAAGTAAAGTTTATGTTACTGTAAAAGCGAATGAACTTTCAAATAGCGAAACCGTTCAAATTATGGATATGGTCCAAGAGGAATTTGGTAAACGTAATGTAGATGTTGAATTTCAACCATATGAACAGTAGAATGGAAATGATTTGATAATAAGTAGTTTAGAAGCCTGGCACAATAAATGTGCCAGGCTTCTTTGTTATAATAAATTTAAAGAATAAACACTGTGACAGAATGGAGGATCATTGACGTTTCGAAAATGCTCTGTTTAGTATATGATAAAGGAGAAAACAAAAAAATGACGAATACTAAAGGTAACCGCTTTCTTAGAGGTTGAAGTTTATAATGCCTTTATCGTAAAATGTTAAGAGGTGTTATTAGTACCAGTTATTAATCGTACTTATATATAAAGGGGTGCACTAGCATGTTAAAAGTCCAAGAAATCCGTGAACTCATTAAATTAATTGATGAATCAAGCATTGATGAATTTACATATGAAAGTAACGGCACGACCGTATCAATGAAAAAGGAAAAAGGTGAGGTAGTAGAGCGACCAGTAATAGAAAAACAGACTGAACCAGCAGCACCGGCACAGCCTGTTGAAAAAACGGAAGCACTAGCTACTACACCTGAGCCAGAAGTAAAAGAAGAGAAACAAGAAGCTGAATCTAAGAATTTTGATTATGAAATTGTATCTCCTATGGTTGGGACATTTTATGAAGCTGCTTCACCTGATGATGATCCTTATGTACAAGTGGGCGACAAAGTGAAGTCTGATTCGATTGTATGTATTGTCGAAGCAATGAAGCTCTTTAATGAAATTGAAGCAGAAACATCAGGCGAAGTTGTTGAAATTTTAGTCGAGAATGGCCAACTCGTAGAGTATGGTCAACCATTATTCCGAGTTAAATCCGAGTAAGGGGTTGGAAACGTGATTAAGAAACTCTTAGTGGCAAATAGAGGAGAAATTGCTGTCCGCGTTATTCGTGCATGTAAAGAAATGGATATCGAGACTGTTGCTGTATATTCTGAAGCGGACAAAGAATCTCTTCATGTACAGCTTGCTGATGAGGCGTATTGTATTGGACCCACAGCAAGTAGTGAAAGTTATTTAAACTTTACAAATATTATGAGTGTAGCAAAATTAACAGAATCTGATGCAATACATCCGGGTTATGGTTTTCTTTCAGAGAACCCTGACTTTGCAGAATTATGTGATGAGTGCAACATTACTTTTGTTGGACCTAGTGCACAAGCCATTCGTAAAATGGGGACTAAGGATGTAGCACGTGAAACGATGAGAGAAGCGGGTGTGCCCGTCGTTCCTGGTTCTGAAGGACTCATCAAAGATGAAGATGATGCGAAGCAAATCGCTGAATCTATTGGCTATCCTGTTATCATTAAAGCAACAGCAGGTGGCGGTGGAAAAGGGATTCGTGTAGCTAGGACAGAAGAGGATTTAATCAAAGGCATTCGCGTAACGAAGCAAGAAGCAGAAACTGCTTTTGGAAATCCAGGTTTATATATTGAGAAATTTATAGAAGATTTTCGACATATTGAAATTCAAATTATGGCCGATAAGCACGGGAATGTTATTCACTTAGGAGAACGAGATTGTACTATTCAACGTAGGCTGCAAAAACTAATTGAAGAGACCCCTTCACCTGCTCTTGGACCAGATTTGCGAAAAGAAATGGGAGACGCTGCAGTTAAAGCAGCAAAAGCTGTAAACTATTCTGGTGCAGGTACAGTGGAATTCATTTTTGATAAAAAGAATGAACGTTTCTATTTTATGGAAATGAATACACGTATTCAGGTGGAACATCCGGTAACAGAAATGGTAACTGGCGTAGATTTAATTAAAGAAATGATTCATGTAGCAAATAACTATGAATTGACATATACCCAAGATGAAATTACGTTTGAAGGTTGGTCTATGGAATGTAGGGTCAACGCCGAGAACCCATTCAAACAATTTATGCCATCGCCAGGTAGAATTGAGATGTATTTACCTCCAGGTGGTTTTGGTGTTCGTGTTGATTCGGCTGCTTACCCAGGTTGGATGATACCACCGTATTATGATTCCATGATTGCTAAGCTGATTACGTATGGTAATACAAGAGAAGAGGCAATGGATCGAATGAAACGTGCATTAGATGAATTTGTTATTGAAGGTGTACACACCACCATTCCATTTCACTATCGTATGATGTCTCATGAAGTCTTTAGAGACGGTGATTTTAATACAAAATTCCTTGAAAATTATTCTATAATGGAAGAGGAGTAACCAAAAGGAGTGACCAAAGTGAGTGAACATTTATTAAACGTTGGGGAAGGCTCCACACTAGGTGAAGTTGAAATTGCACCAGAGGTGATTGAGGTCATTGCAGGAATTGCTGCTTCTGAAGTAGCAGGTGTAGCATCAATGCGTGGTAACTTTGCATCTGGTGTTGCAGAACGCCTTGGAAAGATTGATCATGGTAAAGGAATTAAAGTCGAACTTAGTGAAGAAGGTATTATTATTGATATTTATGTTGTTATGGACTTTGGTATCTCAATCCCTAAAACAGCACAAAAAATCCAAGATAATACTCGCCAAGCACTTCGTAACATGACTGCTTTAGAGATTAAAGAAATTAATGTTCATATTGTAGGTATTCAGATGGAAGGTAAAGACGAACCTACAGAAGAAGAGTTACAGGAAGAAAAGGAAGAATAATGTTATTTGAAACCATGGAGGAACATATTCCTTCATGGTTTTTTAGTGGTTTTCTTAGATATTGACTTTTTAATATTAATTCCTAATGTTAATCCTCAACCACTCTAACTTCGCAATGTTTCCGTTTCTCCCAACATCGTAGGAGGTGGCCGTGGAACAAGGAGAATACCGCCAGCTCGCCGCAGGACGCGAGTTGTTCCACGGCCACCTTTATTCTAACTAAATCTACGGAAACATCCCTGTTTATTTTAAATAAGCCTTTGTAATAATTGTTGTTGAAGGTAATTGCTAAAACTTAAAATTGCACTTATTATTGCATTTACGGAACAAAGCTCTTGTACTTTTCTTTATAGCTTTTCTTTTGGTAAAATGTTATCATCTTTACGGAAACACACGTTAAAGGAGAATGGATATGAATCGTCATACAGCAAGAGAGAAAGCTTTTCAGGCAATTTTTCAGATGGATATTAATGAGATGTCTGCTGATGAGGCCATACAGAATGTCATGGAGGATGAGGATCAGCCTGTACATGATGCGTTTGTGAATCAATTGGTATATGGAGTTTATGAGAACAAAGAAGTAATAGATCAGAAAATATCGGATAACTTAGAGAAATGGTCCTTCAACCGAATTGCGTCTGTAGAGAAGACTTTACTACGTATGGCGGTATATGAAATAGATTATGTAGAAGATATTCCAATGAAGGTAACATTAAATGAAGCCATTGAATTAGCAAAAGTATTTGGAGATGACAAATCTGGTAGCTTTATTAATGGTGTTCTTAAAAAAATGATTGACTAAATTTAGGGGGATTTAAAAATGTCTGCTGAAGTTATTTACGGAAGAGAGCTGGCAAATGATTTACGTGAGAGAATGAGACAAGAAGTATCACAGCTAAGTGAACAAGGTGTACATCCTAATTTAACTGTCATTATCGTAGGGGAAGACCCTGCTTCGTTATCTTATGTTCGTGGTAAAGAACGTGCTTCTCAGAAGATAGGAATGCAATCAAACCTTATGGAGCTCCCGGAGAGTACTTCGCATCAAGAACTATTGAATCTTGTGGACTCATTAAATCATGACCAAGAAGTGCACGGTATTTTAGTACAATTACCTCTTCCTAGCCATATTAATGAAGATGAAGTAATAGAGGCCATTTCCCCCGGAAAAGATGTTGATGGCTTTCATCCAATCAACATTGGCCGAATGATGGCAGGTAAAGAAACCTTCCTTCCTTGTACACCTCTAGGTATATTAACAATGTTAGATGAAAAAGGAATAGAAATAGAAGGTAAACACGCTGTTGTATTAGGTAGAAGTCGCATTGTAGGAAAGCCTATTGGTCAAATGCTTTTGAATCGAAATGCCACGGTTACATACTGTCATTCGAAAACGAAACAAGTAGCTGATATCTTGAGACAAGCTGATATCTTAATTGTAGCTGTTGGAAAACCTTCCTTTATTCAAGCTGATCAAATTAAAGAAGGTGCCGTCGTAATTGATGTAGGTGTGAACCGACTGGAGGATGGAACGCTCACGGGTGACGTTGATTTTGAATCTGCCCTAGAAAAGGCATCGTATCTAACTCCTGTCCCTAGAGGAGTAGGACCTATGACTATAACGATGCTTTTGCATAATACCATCAAAGCCGCGAAACAAATTCATAATGTAGAGTAAAGGAGTTCTGATTGTGCAGGACCGTTATTTGACAGTATCGGCTTTAACGAAATACATTAAGCGGAAATTTGAATCAGATCCACATTTAACACAGGTTTGGTTGAAGGGTGAGATATCAAATTTTAAACATCATAGTCGTGGACATATGTATTTAACAATTAAAGATAACAAATCTCGAGTTAATGCAGTTATGTTTGCAGGAAATAACCGTTCGTTACAATTCACCCCTGAAAACGGTATGAATGTGTTAATACGTGGGGAAATTGGGGTTTATGAACCAGTAGGTCAGTACCAGCTTTATATAAAGCAAATGGAGCCTGATGGTTTAGGTGCTCTGTACTTAGCTTATGAGGAATTGAAGAAAAAGTTATCTGGTGAAGGGCTATTTAATGAAGAGCGAAAAAAATCTTTACCATTGTACCCCAAATCGATCGCCGTTATTACATCTCCAACAGGTGCGGCGGTTCGTGACATCCTAACGACTCTCCAAAGGCGATATCCAATCGCTAATGTTTCTGTCTTTCCTGTTTTAGTACAAGGACAGAACGCAGCCGAATCTATAGTAAAAGCGTTAGAAAAAGTGAACAGTCTTGATAGACATGATGTTATAATAGCAGGTCGTGGTGGTGGATCGATTGAAGAGCTTTGGGCATTCAATGAAGAAATCGTTGCACGAGCTATTAGTACTTCCTCAATACCTGTTATTTCAGCAGTAGGACATGAAACTGATTTCACTATTAGTGACTTTGTAGCTGATTATCGTGCGCCTACGCCAACTGGCGCAGCTGAAGTTGCAGTACCATCCCAATCAGAAATATCTAATAATATACATACGCTGCATAGAAGAATGCAAAGGGCAATTGATATGCATGTATCCCAACGTAAGGATCAACTCACACGAGTGAATAAATCTTATGCATTTCGTTACCCTGAACAAATGCTTCGTCAAAAAGAGCAGGAATTAGATCGGCTAATGGAGCAATTTCAAAAATCCAAGCAGAGTGCCATAGATGCTAAGAAAGATCACTTTAGTAGTGTGTTCAATCGTTTGAAACAACAACATCCTGAAATGGCTAGCAAGAGAGGAAAACAGGAATTAGAGGTAGCCACAAAGCGCTTGCAAAGAGGAATGCAACAACAAACGCAATCTAAAGCAAACGTATATAATCAATTATTAAATAAATTAACTCTTTTAAATCCACTTGAAATCATGAAGCGAGGCTTTGCTTTGCCTTTTAATGAACAAGGTGATGTAGTTAAATCGATTAAGGATGTACAACCTGGAGACGCATTGCAAGTGAAAGTGAATGATGGTGTTTTAGATTGTCAAGTATGGGGTATGGAAGAGGAGGATAAGTATGAGTGAAAATAATGAGCAAGTAGAAGAAGTGAGTTTTGAAGACGCTATGAAAAAGCTCGAAAATATAGTGGAGAAGCTGGAAGAAGGCGATGTACCATTAGAAAAAGCTATTACGTATTACCAGGAAGGCATGAAGCTTTCAAAATTATGTAATGATAAGCTTGTAAATGTAGAAAAGCAGATGCAGGAAATTATGAATGAACAAGGCGAATTCGAATCATTTTCTGTCCAGGAGGAAGAATAACGTGACGCAAGCTTTACAAACGTATATGAAGGACAAGGTTGAACTAATTAATCAACAATTAGAGCAATTCATATATGCTATGCAAATTCCTGAACGCCTTCAAGACTCTATATTGTATTCCTTACGAGCAGGTGGAAAGCGAATCCGTCCAATACTAATGCTTGCTGCGAGTGAGGCTTATGGAGGTCAGGATAATCGAGCAATTTCTGTTGCTTGCGCCGTAGAGATGATTCACACGTACTCTTTAATTCATGATGATTTGCCTGCGATGGATGATGATGATACTCGCCGTGGACAGCCAACGAACCATAGACAATATGATGAAGCAACAGCCATTTTAGCTGGAGACGGTTTGTTAACAACAGCATTTTATAGCATTACTAATAATGAGAGGTTGACTGATTCAGAAAAAGCTTATTTAGTTAAAGAGCTGGCTAAAGCGAGTGGCCCTGAAGGTATGGTAGCAGGACAGATGTTAGATATGGAAGGAGAGAATCGCACATTAACTTTAGAGGAACTAGAGGCAATTCATCGTAGGAAAACAGGTGAATTATTACGATTCTCTGCTGTAGCAGGCGCTTTTATTGGAGGAGCGAATGCACAACAATTAGAAGAAATCGAAACGTATGCCAATTATCTTGGACTGTTGTTTCAAATTCAAGATGATATCCTCGATGTTATTGGTGATGAACAACATATCGGTAAACCTGTTGGAAGTGATCAAACAAACCAAAAAAGTACATATCCTCAACTTCTAGGTCTTCAAGGGGCTTTAGAGCAAAAGGAACACTATGCTCTGAAAGCAAAGCAGTCTCTACAAAAAGCAGGTGTAGATAGTAGCTATCTGGAGGATATCATTGACTATATTAGTAATAGATACAAATAAATAAGTGCATATGCTGATTGAGTAAATCTAGATAATATGATATATTTATATTACAAATCAGGATGGTGCAGTATTCTAGTCGGCCCTCTGATTCTGAAGGCGGGCCTAAAAATCCGCCAAAGGGCACATCGATGAAGTTCCTTGTGTTGGCTTGAGGCGCCCAGCCTTGGGTCGATGCTGGGAGTTAAGGTTGCGGGGCGATCCACAATGGCATGTGGGCGTTGACCCTGCTTCCGCGGAGGCCCAATATCGTAGGAGGCTGTTCTCATACGTCTGCTATGAATTGGGGTATGAACCTGTGAGGTTGTTTTTGGGAAGATAATCCACAGCGTAGCCTGCCTTGAGTGGCACTGAGGGGATTATGGTTCATAAACATTCATCTATATGGCCAATAGATGGATGTTTACACCGCCATATGAAATCAGCGCTGCAAAAGAGGCTAGGGATCGGTCAAAGGCTGTCGAGGAAATCTCCTAGACTGTTCTGATGGACACCTAAGAGGGATTATAGTGCGGACTAAGTGGCAATCCAGTCTAGTTTCTGGTGACGGAGCTAAGGCAGATTTAAAGGGGAACCGCCGTTGTGGCAACACTCGGTATCTGCTTGGGAAAACCTACTGGACCTAAGCCGCAGTTTTAATCTTTTAGGTGACCATCCTGAAATACATAACGAAAAAATTCTTATTTGAAATGAATATAGAGGTTTATCTAATGAAAACACAGTTCAAGAAATCGATAAAATTTAGTTTAGGTATTGCCGTTATCACGTTCGTGTTAGCGGCTATTTTTTCAATTTTTTCAACTTACCTTTTAGACGATGTTTATTATCTAATTGGAATTGTAATTGTTTTTACAATTGTATTTATCGGAGTGATATCTGATATGCTAGGAATTGCTGCTACAGCAGCAGATGAAGTTCCATTCCACGCAATGGCAGCTGAAAAAGTAAACGGTTCCAAACAAGCTATTAATATTGTGAGAAATGCTGATCGGTTCGCTAGTTTTTGTAACGATGTTATTGGAGATATTGCAGGAGTTATTAGTGGAACGGCTTCAGCCATAGTTGTACTACGTATTACTTTTATGCTTGGACAATCCGATGGCTCTACATTACAATTCGTGATTTCCGTCATATTTACAAGTATTGTTGCAGCTATGACGGTAGGTGGCAAAGCGTTAGGGAAATACTTTGCAATTCACAACTCTACAAGTATTATATTCTTTGCAGCTCGTGTCATATCTCTGATTGAGCGGAAATTAAAGGTAACCATTCTTCCTGTGGAGAAAAAGACCTCCAGAAATTCTCGATGAAGGCGAGTGAATCAAATGGATTTAGAACGAATTGAAGATCCAACATTTCTGAAAAACTATTCAAACGAAGAGTTAGAAAACTTAGCAGCATCTATAAGAACATTTTTAATTGAAAAATTGTCCGTTACGGGTGGTCATCTTGGTGCGAATCTTGGGGTTGTAGAGCTAACATTGGCTCTACATAAAGTGTTTGATAGCCCTACAGATAAGCTGCTTTTTGATGTGGGACATCAGTCTTATATTCATAAAATACTTACTGGACGGACAAGCCAATTTGACACGTTAAGACAGTATAAAGGTCTGTGTGGTTTCCCAAAGCGCAACGAGAGTGAGCATGATGTTTGGGAAACTGGTCATAGTTCAACTTCCTTATCTGCAGCGATGGGTATGGCAATTGCTCGTGATATGAAAGGGGAAGACCACTCCATCTTGCCTATCATTGGTGATGGTGCATTAACAGGTGGTATGGCGCTAGAAGCTCTTAATCATATTGGTGACGAAAAGAAAAACATCATTGTGATCCTAAATGATAATGAAATGTCGATTGCTCATAATGTTGGTGCACTTCACAATGTCCTCGGTCGGATGCGTAGTGCAAGTAAATACCATTGGGTAAAAGATGAAATGGAATGGCTTCTGAAACGCATTCCAGCTGTAGGTGGAAAATTAGCAACAGCAGCAGAACGGGTAAAGGATACAATGAAGTACTTTATGGTACCAGGTATGTTCTTTGAAGAATTAGGCTTTACTTATTATGGACCAGTGGATGGCCATAATTTCGAGGATCTACTAGAAAACCTTCAGTATGCCAAGAAAACAGAAGGACCAGTATTAATTCATATGATGACCCAAAAAGGAAAAGGTTATCATGCAGCTGAAAATGATCAAAAAGATAAATGGCATGGAGTAGGACCTTATAAAATCGAGTCAGGGGAGAAAATCAAACCGACAGATGCCCCGCCTGCTTGGAGTGAAGTCATTAGTGAGACTGTCCGCAAGAAAGCGAGAACCGATAATCGAATTGCTGTTATTACTCCAGCGATGATTCTTGGTTCTAAGCTTGAAAAATTCGGAGAGGAATTCCCTGATCGTTTATTTGATGTGGGGATTGCAGAACAACATGCTACTACCTTATCTGCTGGTTTAGCAACGCAAGGTATGAAACCTTTCTTAGCGATTTACTCAACCTTTTTACAGCGTGCCTATGACCAATTGATTCACGATGTTTGCCGACAAAATTTAAATGTTACATTTGGGGTTGATCGTGCAGGGTTAGTTGGTGCTGATGGGGAGACGCATCAAGGTGTATTTGACGTATCTTTCCTTCGAGCACTGCCTAATATGGTTTTAATGATGGCGAAGGATGAAAATGAAGGTCAGCATTTAGTTCATACAGCACTAGAATACAATGATGGGCCTGTTGCCATTCGTTACGCACGAGGAAATGGACTTGGTGTTCCTATGGATGAAGAACTTAAGACAATTCCTATTGGTTCTTGGGAAGTATTAAAAGAAGGATCACAAGTCGCTATCCTCACGTTTGGTACAACCATTTCCATGGCATTAGAAGCGAGTAAGCAATTAGAAAAGCAAGGAATATCTGCTAAAGTTATCAATGCAAGATTTATTAAACCAATGGACGAATCAATGTTACACGACTTAATGCGTCAAGGTATGCCAATATTAACGATTGAGGAAGCCATATTAAAAGGTGGATTTGGTAGTGGTGTTCTTGAATTTGCTGAGGAACAAGAATATTATGATCAAGCCATTGACCGAATGGGAATACCTGATAAGTATATTGAGCATGGAAGTGTGCCAGAGTTATATGAAGAGATTGGACTTACTAAACAAGAAATTCAAAACAAAGTGAAAAATTTACTACCTGAAAAAAAGCAAAGGGCTTGAGGACGAATGCCAAAGAAAGTTAGATTAGATACTCTTCTCGTAGAACGAGGACTCGTGGAAACAAGAGAGAAAGCTAAGCGAACCATAATGGCTGGCTTAGTTTTTTCTGAAAATATGAAGATGGACAAACCTGGAGTAAAAGTTGATGAAGAACTCCCTTTACATGTTAAGGGAAAAGCAATACCTTATGTGAGTCGGGGCGGACTAAAGTTAGAGAAAGCCATTCACACTTTTCAACTTAATGTAAAGGATAAAATATTAATTGATATAGGATCATCAACGGGTGGTTTTACAGATTGTGCTCTTCAAAATGGTGCAAAAAAGAGTTACGCTATCGATGTAGGCTACAATCAGCTAGACTGGAAGCTCCGTAATGATGAGAGGGTTATTGTCATGGAAAGAACCAATTTCCGTTACGTAACCGCAGAAGACCTAAAAGAAGGAGCTCCTAACCTTGCATCCATAGATGTTTCCTTTATATCTTTAAAATTAATTCTCCCTGTTTTAGCTACTTTACTGGAAAAGGACGGCGATGTTGTTACATTGATAAAGCCTCAGTTCGAAGCCGGAAGGGAACAAGTAGGTAAGAAGGGGATTATTAGAGATGCCAAAGTGCATAAGCAAGTGTTGCAGGATATTTTACAATTTGCAGTCTCCAAAGGTTATGTAGTTGAAAATATTACATATTCCCCCATCACAGGAGGAGATGGAAATATAGAATTCTTAGCGCATTTACGTATGAGTACAACTGGAGAAGGGATGTTCCAGCCAAACGTAGAAGTAGAACGTGTGGTACAGGAAGCTCATAATGCTCATTAAGGATATAGGAGTTGAACAAATTGGAGCTACATTTGTGGCTCCTTTTTTCAAGAATAAAGAAATGTAAGTCTTTTGCCTATCTTTAAAAACCGTCACTTTTTTATCAGGGGAAACAGGGCTGAAATGAGGGAGATAAATATGAATAAGGGACAACGACATATAAAAATTAGAGAACTTATTGCTGAGAATGATATTGATACTCAAGATGAGCTTGTTGATCGCCTGAAAAACTTAGGTTATAACGTAACTCAGGCTACAGTATCACGTGATATCAAAGAGCTACACTTAGTAAAAGTTCCTACTGTTGAGGGGCGCTATAAATATAGTTTGCCCGCTGACCAGCGATTTAATCCTTTTGAAAAATTGAAGCGACTTATGATTGATGCGTTTGTACGCATTGATACAGCAGGCCATTTTATTGTAATGAAAACTCTTCCTGGTAACGCCAACGCTATTGGTGCATTAGTTGACAACCTGGATTGGGATGAAATTCTCGGAACAATTTGTGGCGATGATACGTGTCTTATTATTTGTCGTTCTGAGCAGGATAGTCTGGATATTCGTGATCGCTTTCTAGATATGCTGTAAACACTACGAAAAGTTGAGGTGCTAGCTTGTGTTAGCTGAATTATCCATTAAGGATTTTGCTATAATAGATGAAGTGTCCATAACGTTTCGTGAGGGATTAACTGTATTAACAGGTGAAACTGGAGCAGGTAAATCAATCATCATTGATGCAATTCAATTGCTGACTGGAGGAAGAGGTTCTGCTGAGTTTGTTCGTTATGGCACAAAGAAAGCTGAAATTGAAGGACTGTTTTTCTTAGAGGACCATCAACATAGTGCTTATGAAAAAGCAGAGACGTTTGGTGTAGAAATATCAGAAGATGGAATGCTCGTTTTAAATCGTACCATTAGTGCTAATGGGAAGAGTATCTGTCGAGTTAACGGTAAGTTAGTGACATTAGCTATACTTCGGGAGTTTGGGCAAACGCTTATTGATATACATACTCAGCATGAAACTCAATCCTTAATGGATGTAGATCGCCATATTGAGTTATTGGATTTATACGATCGACAAACCATCTTGCAAGCCAAGGAAGATTATCGAAAGCTATATAAACAATTTGAATCATTAAAAAAGCGACATAAAGAATTAAGTGAAAATGAGCAAGAAATGGCCCAGCGACTTGATTTGCTTGAATTTCAATATAATGAACTTCAAGAGGCGAATCTTTCTCCAGGAGAAGATGAGCAATTAACGGAAGAACGAAATCGTATGGCCAATTATGAAAAGATATATAAAGGATTAAATGATGCCTATCATGCTTTACATGGTGAACAAAAAGCATTAGATTGGCTATCGCTAGCTCTATCTTCACTCGAAAATGCCAATGATTACGATGATGATATTGCATCCAAAGCAGAGGAGCTCTCCAATCATTATTACTTAGTGGAGGAACTATCTTATAGCCTTCGTACTCAATTAGAGGGATTAGAGTATAACGAAGAAGAACTTGATTCAATTGAATCTAGATTGAATGAAATCAATCGTTTAAAGAAAAAATATGGCCAATCCGTAGATGAAATCTTAGAGTATGCAGCAAAAATTGAAGATGAGATTGATCAAATCAAATATAAAGACACCCACGTAGAGAAATTAGAACAAGAGTTAAAAGAAAAAGGAGAAGATGTTGCATTAGAAGCTAAACATCTTCATGACATTCGAGCTAAGGCTGCGGAGAACTTGAAAGACGATATCCACCATGAATTAAAGGATCTTTATTTAGAAAAAGCAGCCTTTAGTGTTGATTTTTCCAAAACAAATGGCAATGCGAACGATCCATTAGTGAATGGTCATCCGATAAAAATGGGGAAAAATGGATACGATTTAGTTAAGTTTTTGATTACAACTAATCCGGGAGAACCACTGAAGGATATTCACAAAGTAGCCAGTGGTGGTGAATTATCCAGAATCATGCTAGCTCTAAAACGCACATTTTCTCAGCACCAAGGTGTAACTTCTGTGATTTTTGACGAAGTTGATACAGGTGTGAGTGGTCGTGTTGCACAAGCAATCGCGGAGAAAATTCATGGAATTTCCTCTTCTTCTCAAGTATTGTGTATTTCCCATTTACCACAGGTAGCCGCAATGGCTGATACACATCTGTATATTAAAAAAGATGTACAAGATGATCGAACCAAGACTATTGTAGACGAACTGTCTGAGCCAAGTAAAATTGAAGAGCTTGGAAGAATGATAAGTGGAGCAGAAATGACAGAAACTACGAAGATTCATGCAAAAGAGCTCTTAGACTTAGCTGAAAAGTACAAACATCAATCTGCTTAAAAGCTGCCTACTTTGGCAGCTTTTTTTTATCAGTAAAGTATATAAGTTGGTTGCTCTTACAACATGTCTACCTAAAAAGCCTAGAACCTTGAAATCACTTGCTCATTTTATATGTGTTCATATCTTTACCAATGTACAAATTACCCCATTTATCCTGATAGAAGTCCATTATTGCTGACTAAAAACATTAAAGGAAATGTTACCTTGTTTTTCTCAAGTTTGCAGTGTTTAAAACCGTCACATTAAGGTCACATTATGAATACAGACAAAGAAATAATTAAGAAATGGGTTAGGAGCGAGGAGAGTGAACTACTTGAAAGCAATAGATATAGGTCGCAAAATCATAGGACTCCTGCTCCTGATAGTTGTTGTAAGTGCTCCATTTTCACAACCAATTCAAACCTATTTATCAGTACCAAATGACATTACAATGTTTCAACATCAGTCTCAAGCACTCCCAACATTGGGCTCAAATTCAGTAAAAGTTAAAGCTGGAGATGAGATTATAAATGAAGAAGCAAATGCTCTTATAGGGAATGAAGCTGGACAAAGTTCCGTGATGTATGAGATGGCAGGACTCCCAATAAAAAAAGTTAACGTAAATGTTCTGGAAGATTTTAGAGTTATTCCAGGTGGTCAATCAATAGGCGTTAAGCTTCATACGTTGGGTGTATTGGTTGTAGGTCATCATTTAGTGGAAACCTCTTCAGGTAAAGTTTCCCCGGGTGAGGATGCTGATATTAAAATAGGTGATATTTTATTGAAGATAAATGGGCAAGAAATTAAACAAATGAGTGATGTAGCTCCATTTGTAGAAAAAGCAGGAAAGAATAAAGATGCACTAAAGGTAACAATGAAACGAAATGAAGAAACTTTTGAAACCTCCTTGACTCCACATTATGACGAAAAAGACAAAAAGTATCGTATAGGTTTGTATATTCGTGATTCTGCTGCTGGTATAGGGACGATGACGTTTTATCATCCCGATTCCAAAAAGTATGGTGCGTTAGGTCATGTGATTTCAGACATGGACACAAAGAAGCCAATCGAAATTCATGAAGGTACCATTGTGCGATCGAATGTTACGTCTATCGATAAAGGAAGTAATGGAGTGCCAGGAGAAAAGCACGCCAGATTCACGGCTCAAAAAGAACGCATTGGAACAATTACACGCAATAGTCCTTTTGGAATTTTTGGTCAGCTTGATAAGCAAATTGAAAATGGTTTAATGGATAAGCCTATGCCAATTGCACTTTCACACCAAGTGAAAGAAGGACCAGCAAAAATTCTTACGGTAGTAAAAGGTGAAGATGTTAAGTCATTTGATGTTGAAATCGTTAGTACTGTTCCTCAGAAATTTCCTGCTACGAAAGGTATGATTATCAAAATAACTGATCCGGAGCTATTGAAGTTAACTGGGGGTATTGTTCAAGGGATGAGTGGAAGTCCGATTATCCAAGATGGAAAAGTAATAGGGGCTGTCACTCATGTATTTGTAAATGATCCAACATCAGGTTATGGCGTCCATATTGAATGGATGCTACATGAAGCAGGAATTGATATATACAACAAACAAAAACAAAAAGCGAGTTAAAGGCAGGTAAAATCCCCTGTCTTTTTCTTTTTGCCAACATTTCTGTTCTTACATACAATTTTATGCAAATAGTAAGAAAGTTCTTCCATGTTCTCTTTTGTTCTCATTGCCATTCTTATCCAACGTGTTATAATAAAACTGATAATACAGATAAAGATTTTTCGACAAAACCATTTTCGGTCATGAGGAAAATGTGTTTTTTTATCGAATTAGCACGAAAATAGAAGGAAATCAAAGTATCTGCGAAAAAAATTAATATTTTCTAATGAAAAAGAGGATATTCAAAACTTGTGTCGAAATTTTCTTATGTGGGAAAAACGGGAGTATTTCATTAAGGAGGAACGTTTGTGGAAAAGATAAAAGTTTGTTTAGCCGATGATAATAGGGAATTAGTAAATATGTTAGAGGATTATTTTGATGAACAGTCAGATATTGAGGTCATAGGTGCGTCTTATAATGGTCAAGAATGCCTAGATATGCTTGAAGATATGGAGCCTGATGTACTTGTATTGGATATTATCATGCCTCATGTAGATGGATTAGCTGTACTAAGTCGAATGAAGGAATTAGGTAAATCAAAATTGCCTAACGTAATTATGTTGACAGCATTTGGTCAAGAAGAAGTAACCAAAAAAGCAGTTGATTTAGGTGCTTCTTATTTCATTCTTAAACCGTTTGATTTAGACAATTTAAGTGATCATATTCGCCAAGTTCATGGTCTTAAGCCAAACTTTGATAGCCGTAATCGTTCACAAAGAGAACGTAGACCTGAGAAAAAACCTAATTTAGACGCAAGTATCACAAATGTCATACATGAAATTGGTGTACCTGCACATATTAAAGGATATATGTATCTTCGTGAAGCTATCTCTATGGTATATAACGATATTGAATTATTAGGTTCCATTACAAAAGTCCTTTACCCTGACATCGCTAAAAAATACAATACTACTGCATCTAGAGTGGAGCGTGCCATTCGTCATGCTATTGAAGTAGCCTGGAGTCGTGGCAACATCGATTCCATTTCATCCCTATTCGGTTACACAGTTTCCATGACAAAAGCGAAGCCTACCAACTCTGAGTTTATTGCCATGGTAGCAGATAAGCTTCGTTTGGAACATATGGCCGTGTAGAGTGAATTAAAAATTCTCATGATCTTATATTGAACTTATATTATGTTTTCACTGGCTACAAACTTGCATCTTTTCCAAAATATAACATGCCAGTGCTTCATGTAAGCCTCTTATCTATTGTGTGTATGATTCATTCAATTCACGCATTAGCTAAGAGGTTTTATTTTTTGGTTAGTGAGTTAATTTAAAAACAACTATTTAGAGATATAGGTACTTTGTAAAGGGGATGAAGCGTTGGTATGTTTCGTTTCCGTTCCGTAAGCGAAAAGCTTATTTTTCTGAGTGAATTCGGGTAATCGTTTTTATCATGTCCTATCACTACAAATAAAAAGAACATGAACAAATGCATTATTCACGTTCTTTACTAAGTACTATTAATGTTTATGGTTACTGTTATCATAATTAAATTAGACTCCGTTCTAATGTAGGGATTCTTTGGGAGGGAATTATTCCTTTTTTTGTTTGTCAAACATACGACTAAGACTGAACCAATGTCCCTTTGGTGCATCTTGGGAGGAAGATACTTCTTTTAGTGACTGAATGGTGTCATTCATTTCATTTTCAAAAGATGTTAGTCGCTCTTCATCGAAACGTCTGAGTTCATTTTTTAATTGACGAATCTCGTATAAAAGATGTTCGTTGAATTGTTTTTGCTGTTCATTCTCACGAAGTTGTAATATCAGCAATCTTTTTATTTCTTTTATATCTTCTTTCACTTCATTAGTTTGAGCTTCCGTAGATGTATGGTTAATGACTTCTGGACCTCTTAGTCTCGCGTTAATATCTTCCCTTTTTAATCCATCATTATAAAGTTGTCTTATCCTTTTAAGCTTCTCTATATCTGCAGCATTTAATTTGTTTTGTCTACCAACTTTCTTTACTTCTATAAACTCTTCATGGTTGATCATATATCTCTTTAGAGTTGCTTTAGGTATTCCTGTACTCTCCTGAACCTCTGTTAAACCAAGAAATGTATTGTTTTCTTCCTCGTGATGCATTAAATCTCCCCCTTTTTAAATAACTGCTCAATTAAATAATTCGACACATCTATATTCAATTTCCTGCTTTTTTTTAGTTGTATTATGTAAAATTTTAGATATTTAGGTCATGATAAAATTCTTTAGCCATATAACGTGGTAACGAATTAAAAAATTCTTATAAAAAAGTCTTACAACATTGGATTATTCATGATAAGATTATGAATTATATGAAAAGTACAAGAAGTGGTGATCATAATGAAAGTGGCAAAATTTGGAGGTAGTTCAGTTGCAAGTGCAGCTCAACTACAAAAAGTAGCAAATATTATTATATCTGATTCTAATCGTAAATTCGTCGTCGTTTCTGCTCCTGGTAAACGTCACTCAGGAGATCAAAAAGTAACGGATTTATTAATTGAATTAGGGGAGCGTAGTGAGCACAAGGAGGATTTCTCTTCCGTTTTGGAAGCTTTGCTTACTCGCTTTAATGAAATCTTAGAGGAATTGAACCTATCTAAGGAAATTGTTGATGAAGTGAAAGATAACTTACTATCTATTCTGCATGGAGAAACAGTCTTTACTCATCGTATGGATGCCTTAAAAGCGACAGGGGAAGATACCTTAGCAAAAATACTTAGTCAATATTTAAACTCACTAGGACATAAATCGACTTATGTTCACCCTAAAGAAGCAGGGATTATCGTAAGTGATGAACCTGGAAGAGCTCAAGTATTAGATGAAAGTTTTGATCATTTATATAAACTTCGTGGAAAAGAAGAAATCCAAGTAATCCCTGGTTTTTATGGATATACAAAAGACAATAAGTTAATGGCCTTTCCAAGAGGTGGCTCAGATATAACCGGTTCTATTGTTGCAGCTGGTGTGAAGGCTGATTTATATGAAAACTTTACGGATGTGGACTCGGTTTATTGTGTAAACCCAAAAATTGTTCATTCTCCACAAGAGATTAATGAATTAACGTATAAAGAGATGCGTGAACTTTCCTATGCTGGTTTTTCTGTATTCCATGATGAAGCACTCATTCCTGCTTTTAAGGCGAAGATTCCTGTATCCATCAAGAATACCAACCATCCAGAGAAAAAAGGAACAATGATATCAGCAACAAGAGATATAACTAACGGTCCAGTAGTTGGGATAGCTAGTGATAATGGCTTTATTAGTATTTATGTTAGTAAATATCTAATGAACCGTGAGAAAGGTTTTGGCCGTCACTTATTGCAAATTTTAGAAGAAGAGGATATTTCCTTTGAACATGCACCATCTGGAATTGATGATATGTCCGTCATACTAAGAGAGAATCAGTTGACTCCAGAGAAAGAAAAAATAGTCATCCAGCGAATCAAGCAAGAACTAAAAGTGGATACAGTGACGATTGATCGTGACTTAGCTATGATTATGATTGTGGGGGAAGGCATGAATAGTACGATTGGTGTTACAAGTAAAGCATCCACAGCCTTCTCTGATGCAGGTGTTAATATTGAAATGATTAACCAAGGATCATCAGAAGTGTCCATGATGTTTGGTGTGAAAGCAGAAAGGTTAGAACCAGCTGTTCAATCGTTATATAAAGCATTTTTTGAAACGAAATAAAGAAAAGCACAAGTGCCCGTCTAGCACGTACAAACTACTGCCCGCAATGTTGCTGCACGATGCAGCGGTCTTAATCGAACCTCCATCATCCCAGAACCTTTTCTAAAGCCTTAGGAGATAAAGGAAACACGAAGAACGAAGTGATTCAATGTTGACTTATCGTAAGGAGGAGGAAGTTTGCTAGTCGCTGGGCACTGGAGCTAGACACGTAAGCGCCACAAACTTATACTTTACTAACGAAAACAAAGCTGAAGAAGTCTAATTAGACTTCTTCAGCTTTTCTTTTGTGCATATTGTATTAATTCACCTGGCGTTTTAATGCCTAAATTGATACAGTCCTGTAACAATTTTTGAAATAACTCAGCGGTCATCGTAGCATCATTCAATGCATGGTGTCTATCTAGTTTACATATGCCAAGTTCTGTAATGATGTTGTCGAGCTGAAATTTCTTGTTTGGATATAAATGTTTGACCAACGATTGAGCATCAAGGGAATGGGGGGTTTTTACAGGTAGCTTCCATCTCTTTAGCATAGTTTGGAGAAAATTCATATCAAATGCAGCAGGATATGCAACGAGAATGGAGTCCTTGCTGAATTTAAGGAAGTTATAATAGGCATCACAAAAAGAATGACCATTCCTTAAGTCTTCACGAGACATCCCTGTTAACTCAAGTGTGCGATTTGGAACAGGTCTAATAGGATAAATATGCTGATGGAAACGTTCGTACTGTATATGTTGTGTGCCATGTATACGGATGGCTCCAATTGATATGATCTCATGTCCAACTTCTGGTAATAGTCCAGTCGTTTCTAAATCAAATATCGTAAATGGGGCCGTGGATAGATCCATATTCAAAAGGTCTTTGTTTCTTTCAAAATGCTCTAAACGAATTTTTAACTCCGTGTAATCTGCTGTTCTTAAGTAAGGTCTGATTTTATAAGCATATAGGGGTTTTTCGAACAGTATATACTTTAGGATTTCTAAATCAATTGGTAGCACTATACCACCCGATTTCGGTTATAGCTCAACTCAAGTACCTGTTGGAGTCGTTTTGCTATAAGGAGTGCGTCTCTTAATTCTTTTCGTTCAGATTTGTTCAAAGAAACTAAACTGATATCATTAGACAATGGTTGGTCATGACGGATTTCTTTTAAGTTTTGTTCAAGTCGAAATTTTAATAAACGATGCAGAGAAAGCTTAGCATTTTCAGCATCTCTAGGGTGAAAACGTTCATGTTCTTCTAAAACATCAAGACGCTTAATACTATTCACTTCTTCCACGCCATATTTGATTGTATAAATTCGGACAGCATTCACTATTTGCATAATCGAGGATTTCTTTAGATTGAGAACACGCGTCCTACCAGTTGCGGTGATTCTACCAAAGGGCTGGATGGGAACGCGGAAGCGAAGCGTATCCTTCATAAGCAATTGCTGGAGATTTAAGGAGCGTTGAACGCGCTTCGTTACATATTCTCTTAATTGATAGGCGAGCGAAAAGTCCCCAACAATTGGCCGAAAGTCCATAAAAATGGTGAAGTCTCTAATTTCTTCTGCATCCATTTTATCCAACCATGTATGGATGGCATTGAACCATGATTGTAGTGACTTTCTCCATTTAGTCTCTTTTGCCATGATTTCACCAGAACATAATGGAAATCCACATGATTCTAGCATATAATTGATCTTCTCTGTGAATATCTGAAAAAATTCTTCAATTTCTTCTTTGTTATCGAGGTGCTCATAGTTATCAATGATAATCCCATTATCCTGGTCAGTACTGAAAGCTTGCTCTTTTCTTCCTTCACTCCCCATTACGATAAAGCAATAATTTATTGGTGGTGTACCATATCCTTCTTTTAACATTGCTTGTTCAGCTAGATGGATGACTTGGTTATGAATTTCGTCATTATAACTAGAAATTAATTCGCATACGTCATAAGCAAACATTTGATCTTTTAGTAATTGTGACACGAATTCCTGGAATGATTCGTTATATCTAGGAGCAAGACTCATTAATGCTTCTAGAGTTGGAGCTTTTTGAATTTGATAACGTAAGTCAAAATATACTGAATCGTGCATTTTTAAGAAAGAGGTTTGTCGTAATTGTCCGACAACCTTATATCTGTGTAACACTGGTATTATGCTAGCAGGGTTATGCTTTAAATAAGAGATAGCATCATAAATAAAGTCGCGTTCAGAGACGAAGCAAGGTTCCTCTTTTACATAATCTTTAACATGGCTTTGAAAGTCATGTTTTAAGTATGCTTTAAAGATATCTTGATAATTTAATACCCCTAGCAATCTTTGTTCGTCATCGCATACAATTAACCCTCCAGCTTTTTGGGTTTCCATTTTTTCTACTGCTTCGAATAATGTGTTTTCTGAACTGATAAGTGTAGGAGATTCAGAATAGGTTAGGACGCGTTGCTTAAATAAATCACGATCATGAGAGTCATCATCAGTGTCTTTTGCTTTGTGTTTAATCTCATGATAGAGACTTTTCATTAAATTGCTGATACCTTCCATAACAACTTTTGAGAAATCTTGATTTTCAGACATAACCTCTAAAAAATTCGCTTTATTAAAACGGAGCGTTTTTGTTTCCTCTAAAGCTTGTACGGAAAACTTCATCTCACCACTTGTTAGCATAATCATAATTCCAATAAGATCATTAGGATAGTAAAAACGTACTGATATTTGTTTTCCGTTGTCCTTGTGCATAATATTTTTTGCGAGTCCAGTTAATACGAAATAAATATCTATATCTTCTTCATCTTCGTCCTCGTGAAAAATGAATTGATTCGTATGAAAAGATTGTAGAGAAGCACCAGTGAAGATTTTATTCCATTGTTCTTCTGTTAATAAATTAAATGGATGTTGCGTTTTAAAAATCTCTAAATATTTTTCCAAGAAAGCTTCCCTCCTTATGTATAAGACTAAGTACTTTTAAAAAGTAAAGAAAGTATAACTTATGGCGCTTACATGTATAGCTCCAGTGCCCAGCGACTAAACTTCCTGCCCCGCCTTGCAATAAGTCAGCATCGAATCGCTATTGCTCTCCGTGTTTCCTTTATCTCCTAAGGCTTTAGAGAAGGTTCTGGGATGATGGAGGTTCGATTAAGACCCGCTACATCGTGCAGCAAATCGAACCAACCCACGTCCTGTGGGCAGCAGTTTGTACGTCGCTAGACGGGCACTTGCGCTTTTCTTTAGCATTCTTTAGTATAGCAAAAATTAACACCATAAGCTTAAAAGAGTAAAAAACGTCTCACTAAAAGTATGTTAATGGTTATCCTGTGTAGGTCGATACGATGGCTGGTAGACATTGTATAACTTATAACGTTATTAACTAGCATTTATATAAGTATCTATATAACAAAAAAGAGGACGAATGTAACGTCCTCTCCGGTGCATTATGATTTAAAGCGTCCTTCTGTTTTTCCTAGTTTTCTATCTCTGTATAAAATGAAGCCTGCAATGAATGCAAGACCTAATAAAAATAATAAAAAACCCGCAATAAATTGAAACCATAAGGTGAACAATATTGGGTATTCTATCCCGAATAGCGTATCACGCATGATCTTGATTCCTAGAACAGCAAGCGCACCGGGGATAACCAAGATAAAAAGGGCTATAATTCGGATCATTAACGGTCTCTCCCTCTCTGTAACTTCCAGTTTTAGTATAGCAAACTACTCACATCATGAAAAGAACAATGAGACTTGCCATATTGTGCAGGTTGACGTATAGTTGAAGTGTGCAAATAATTGCAAGGTGATGATGGATATGAAACGAGTACTTGTTGTAGGGGGAGGGAAAGGTGGTACAGCACTTTTAACTCTTTTAAGCGGGACGGAAATGATGGAAATTGTAGCAGTTGTTGATATTTATGAAGATGCACCAGGGGTTCAACTTGCTAAACAAAACAACATTCGAACAGGTCAAGATTGGAAGCGTTGGATTCATGAAGACATAGATATTGTGATAGAGGCAACAGGGGACGAAGATGTTTTCGAAGAGTTATTGCAAGAACGATCAAAGAAGACAGTCGTCATCCCAGGTTCTGTAGCGTACATAACCTCTGAGCTGTTAGAGGAAAAAAACAACTTATTATCTGAATTAAAACGGCAAACCAAGAACCAAGAGCTTATTCTAAACTCCATTCATGATGGTATGGTAGTAATCAATAGTGAAGAAAAGGTTACATTCATGAATCGGAGTGCAGAAAGAATCTTAGGATTTAAGAAAGAAGAAGGTACATCAAAGAATATACAAGAACTAATTCCAACAACAAGACTCCCAGAAGTACTAAAAGTTCGTCGTAAAGAAGTAAATCAGAAGCTTGAATTAGAAAATGGACGTAAGATTGTTACTACCAGGATTCCTTTGATAGGTGCTGACAATGAGTTAATGGGAGCTTTTTCTGTATTTAAAGATATTACAGAGGTAGTTGATTTAGCAGAAGAAATTACAGATTTAAAAGAAGTTAAAACAATGTTAGAGGCAATTATTCAATCCTCTGAAGAAGCAATATCTGTAGTAGATGAAAATGGATTGGGAACTATGATCAATCCTGCCTATACAAGAATAACTGGACTTACAGAGAAAGAAATCGTTGGTCAACCTGCAACAGCAGACATATCAGAAGGGGAGAGCATGCACATGCGTGTGTTGCAAACCCGCCGTCCAGTTCGTGGAGTTCGAATGAGCGTAGGTCCAGCAAAAAAAGAAGTATTAGTGAATGTAGCTCCAGTAATAGTTGATGGAAAGTTAAAGGGTAGCGTGGGAGTGCTGCATGATGTATCTGAAATCCAGTCCCTTACAAGTGAGCTAAAGAAAGCGCGACAAATTATTCGTAATCTCGAAGCGAAGTACACGTTCGATGATATTATTGGTGATTCTCCTGAGATGACGTTGGCTTTGGAACAGGCAAGAGTAGGTGCAAAAACACCTGCGACTGTTCTACTACGTGGAGAATCAGGTACTGGGAAAGAATTATTTGCTCATGCTATTCATAATGAAAGCAATCGACGACACAATAAATTTATTCGTGTGAATTGTGCTTCGATTGCAGAATCTATTCTTGAAAGTGAATTATTCGGATATGAGGAAGGTGCCTTTTCAGGAGCGAAACGTGGAGGGAAAAGGGGACTATTTGAAGAAGCGAATCATGGGAGTATTTTTTTAGATGAAATAGGGGAACTCTCCCTTCATATGCAAGCCAAGTTGCTTCGTGTCCTTCAAGAACATGAAATTGTACGTGTTGGTGGAACCAAGCCAATTAACATAGATGTACGTGTGATAGCTGCCACGAATGTGAAAATGGAGAAAGCGATTGTAGAACATACATTTAGAGAAGACTTATATTACAGGTTGAATCGTTTGCCTATTTTTATTCCTCCATTGCGGGAAAGACATTCGGATATACCTGGTCTAGTTTTGCATCTTATCCAAAAACTAAACCAAGATTATGGACGGAATGTAAGGGAGATTAATGAGGAAGCATTAAGGTACCTACAAGGCTATGATTGGCCCGGGAATGTAAGAGAACTTGAAAATATTATTGGACGAGCAATGATTTATATGTCGATGAATGAAGAAGAAATCCTTTTATCACATATCCCTGAATTGTGGCAACATCCTAAACATTCCACGGACGAGAGTGAAACCCTTACAGAAGGGTGGAATGGAAAGAATCTTCAAGAGACGTTGGATTTATATGAAAAGAAAGTTCTCAAGGAGGCGTATCGATCTAATCAGTTTAACAAGACAAAGACAGCTAAAGCGTTAGGAGTCTCTATTAGGAACTTATATTATAAATTAGATAAATACCAAATTGACAGAGATAGCATGCAAGATTTTTCATAGTAAGCAAAACATTGCACATCTCCCACGCCTTCGTTAAAGCGCTTTCAGACATTGTGTAGTTGGCATGGTTTTTGCACATGGTTAATAGAGAAGGATGAGTGATATGAAGTTAAACACATTATTGGAACAAGTAGACAAAACATATCAAAAGAAAGTAGCTGTTGCTCAGGCAGCAGATGAAGGGATATTAAAAGCAATTCAACTTGCTGTTGACTCTCAACTAGCTCGCTTTCAATTATTTGGTGATAAGAGTGTTATTACCAACCTTGCACAAAGTATATCCTTAGATCTAAATAGAGAAGAGCTTGAAGTAATCCACGTAAGCGAATTGGAGCAAACTCCAATCCAAGCTGTTAAAGCTGTTTCAAATGGTGAAGCTGATGTGGTTATGAAAGGAAATATCGATACCAAAACACTACTCAAGGCTGTTCTGAACAAAGAATATGGTCTCCGAACAAAGAAAGTTTTATCTCATGTTGCTTTATTTGAGATACCTAATCAAGAACGACTTATTATGCTTACCGATTCAGGTATGAATCTGGAGCCTAATCTCGAGGAGAAAGCGCAAATTATTTCAAATGCTGTGCAAGTAGCTAAAGCTATTGGAATGGAACTACCTAAAGTAGCCCCATTAGCAGCAGTTGAAATAGTCAATCCAACTATGCAGCCTACAGTCGATGCAGCATCGCTTACTCAAATGCAGCGTAGAGGTCAAATCGAGGGTTGTGTAGTGGATGGCCCATTAGCATTTGATAATGCAGTGTCACAAGAGGCTGCCCAACAAAAAGGGATTAAGTCAGAAGTAGCTGGAAAAGCTGATATTCTACTTGCCCCTTCCATCGAAGTTGCGAATGCACTATACAAATCATTTATTTATTTCTCAAATGCTAAGGTTGCCGGAATAATAAACGGTGCCAAAGCCCCGATAGTTTTAACCTCTCGTGCTGATTCAGCTGAGAGTAAATTATATTCACTAGTATTAGCCTTACTAACTTCGCAAAGATCATAGAGGAGGAATCAATAATGGAAATTTTTAAGTATATGAAGGAATACGATTACGAGCAATTAGTATTTTGCCAAGATGAAGAATCAGGTTTGAAGGCGATTATCGCAATACATGATACAACACTAGGGCCAGCACTGGGTGGGACGCGTATGTGGACATACGCTTCAGAGGATGAAGCTATTGAGGATGCCCTGCGACTATCTAAGGGAATGACATATAAGAATGCAGCAGCTGGACTGAACCTTGGTGGTGGAAAGACTGTTATTATTGGCGATCCAAAAACAGAGAAGAACGAAGAAATGTTCCGTGCATTTGGTCGATATATTCAAGGACTTAATGGGCGTTACATCACAGCTGAAGATGTAGGAACTACAGTTCATGACATGGACACGATTCATGAAGAGACCGATTATGTAACCGGAATTTCCCCAGCATTTGGGTCTTCTGGTAACCCTTCACCTGTAACAGCATATGGAGTTTATCGAGGTATGAAAGCTGCAGCTATGGAAGCATTTGGTTCTGATTCTCTAGAGGGGAAAGTTATTGCAGTTCAAGGTGTTGGAAATGTAGCTTATAATCTATGTAAACACCTTCACGAAGAAGGAGCTCAATTAATCGTAACGGATATTAATAAAGAAGCTGTGAATCGTGCAGTAGAAAACTTTGGAGCAAAAGCTGTGGAGACAGAAGAAATTTATGCTGTTGACTGTGATATTTACGCCCCATGTGCATTAGGAGCTACAATTAATGATGATACGATTCCGCAAATTAAGGCAAAAGTTATAGCTGGAGCGGCAAATAATCAGTTAAAAGAAGCTAGACATGGAGATATTATTCATGAAATGGGAATTGTCTATACTCCTGACTATGTGATCAATGCTGGTGGAGTTATAAACGTAGCCGATGAATTGTACGGATATAATTATGACCGTGCCATGAAACGTGTAGAAGGTTTATACGATACATGTACACGTGTTTTCGAGATTGCAAGACGCGACAATATTCCGACATACATGGCAGCAGATCGTATGGCGGAAGAGAGAATTGAAAAAATGCGTAAAACAAAAAGTACTTTTATACAAAATGAACATCACATTTTAAGTCGTCGCTAATCACATCTATTGGAGGTCAATATCTTGCAACAAACTTATAGAACACTTGTGATTAATCCAGGATCCACATCTACCAAAATCGGCGTCTTTAATAACAATCAATGCATCTTCGAAGAAACGATTCGGCATAAGAGTGAAGAAACATCCAACTTTCCAAGAATTATAGAACAATTCGACTTCCGCAAAAAAACAATACTAGATGCCCTTGACCATGAGGGCATCAATATCTCTAAGCTGGATGCTGTATGTGGAAGAGGAGGATTACTACGTCCGATAGAAGGCGGAACGTATAAAGTAAATGAAGCCATGCTACATGACTTGCAGATTGGTTATAATGGGGAACATGCCTCCAATCTTGGGGGAATAATAGCCAATGAGATTGCTAAAGGCTTAAATATACCTGCATTTATCGTAGACCCTGTTGTTGTTGATGAATTAGCATCCGTTTCTCGTTTTTCGGGGGTTCCAGAAATTCCGAGAAAAAGTATCTTCCACGCCTTGAATCAAAAAGCAGTTGCTCGAAGAGTCGCTAATGACCTGGAGAAACCGTATAGAGAGCTCAATATTATTGTCGTCCATATGGGTGGAGGAATAACAGTTGGTGCCCATGTGAATGGCAAAGTCGTGGATGTTAATAATGGTCTCCATGGAGATGGTCCTTTTTCACCTGAACGTGCAGGCACCGTTCCAGCAGGTGACTTAGTTTCGATGTGTTTTTCTGGGGAATATTATCGCGAAGAAATCATGAAGAAATTAGTTGGACAAGGTGGAATTATGGCTTATCTTGAAACCAATGATGCGGTTGAGGTCGAAAAACGAATTGAAGCTGGTGATGAAGTAGCTCGAGAAGTCTACGATGCTATGGCATATCAAATAGCGAAAGAAATTGGGTCAATGAGTGCCGTTATGCTAGGCAAAGTTGATGCAATTGCATTAACAGGAGGTCTTGCATATGGTAAAGAATTTGTTTCGATGATTACAGAGCGAATTAATTGGATTGCTGATTGTTTGGTCTATCCTGGAGAAAACGAATTACAAGCATTGAATGAGGGTACATTACGGGTGCTCCGTAATGAAGAGCAACCTAAAACCTATCCCAATCCAGTTGGGTGAAAGGGGAGAGATCAATGGCAGAAGAATATGATTTAGTCGTTCTTGGTGGCGGAACAGGAGGATATGTGGCTGCTGTTCGAGCTTCGCAATTAGGATTAAAGACAGCCATTGTCGAAAGTGGCAAATTAGGAGGGACATGCCTGCATAGAGGATGTATCCCATCAAAAGCATTATTGCGAAGTGCAGAGGTGTATAAACAAACGAAAGAAGCTGATACATATGGAATTGAAACGTCAGAACCAACGTTGAATTTCTTTAAAGTTCAAGAACGCAAACAATCCATAGTAGACACACTTCATAAAGGCGTACAAGGTTTAATGAAACAAGGGAAGATTGACGTATATGAAGGATTTGGAAGAATTCTAGGTCCTAGCATTTTTTCACCATCGGCAGGTACTATTTCCGTGGAGATGAACAATGGGGAAGAAAACGAAATGCTCATTCCGAAAAATGTTCTTGTTGCGACAGGTTCAAGCCCTAGAACATTACCTGGCTTGGAAGTGGATGAACAGTTTGTCATGACTTCTGATGAAGCACTAAGTATGGAAGAATTGCCTTCATCTATTGTTATTGTTGGTGGAGGTGTCATTGGGATAGAATGGGCTTCCATGTTAGCAGATTTCGGAGTAGAAGTTACGGTGCTAGAATATCTAGACCGCATATTACCAACTGAAGATCACGAAGTTGCTAAAGAAATGACCCGTTTAATGAAGAAGAAAGGTGTGAAACTCGTAACGGGCACAAAGGTTATGGGTGATACCTTAAAAAAAGAACAAGGCATTGAAATTCAAGCAGAACGAAATGGTGAAACAGAAACGTATAAAGCTGACCGTATGTTAGTTTCCGTTGGGCGTACACCTAATGTTAAAAACATTGGTCTTGAAAATACAGACATTCAAGTAGAGAATGGTGCCATTCAAACCAATAAGTATTATCAAACAAAGGAATCACACATTTATGCAATCGGTGATGTCATAGGTGGCATGCAACTAGCTCATGTTGCTTCACATGAAGGTATCATTGCAGTGGAACACATGTCTGAACAAGACCCATTACCTATGGATATGGAACAAGTGCCTTCCTGTATTTATTCCAATCCTGAGGTTGCAAGCGTAGGACTTACAGAAGAACAAGCGAAAGAGCAAGGGTATGATGTGAAGACAGGTAAGTTCTCCTTTAAAGCTATTGGTAAGGCTTTAGTGTTTGGGGATACAGATGGTTTTGTAAAGATAGTAGCAGATAAACAAACAGATGACTTATTAGGGGTTCATATGTTAGGACCGCATGTAACGGATATGATTTCAGAAGCTGGACTTGCAAAAGTATTGGATGCAACACCGTGGGAAATTGCCCACAGCATCCACCCTCACCCAACGCTTTCTGAGGTAATGGGTGAAGCAGCTCTAGCTGTAGACGGAAAACAAATTCACGGATAATAAGGAGGGATTCTTGTGGCTGAGAACCGCCATCAACAATTAGGCCTTTCAGATGAGAAAGTATTAGAAATGTATCGAACGATGTTACTTGCTAGAAAAATAGATGAACGTATGTGGTTGTTGAACCGTTCAGGTAAGATTCCATTCGTCATTTCATGTCAGGGGCAAGAGGCAGCGCAAGTAGGGGCATCTTTTGCTCTTGATCTAGAGAAGGATTATGTAGCACCGTATTATCGAGATATGGGTATTGTGCTGTCATTTGGAATGAATGCACAGGAATTAATGCTTTCTGGTTTTGCCAAGGCAGAAGATCCAAACTCAGGTGGACGTCAGATGCCTGGGCACTTCGGTCAGAAGAAAAACCGTATTATAACTGGGTCTTCACCGGTTACGACTCAGGTACCCCATGCAGTTGGGTTTGCATTAGCATCCAAAATGCAAAAAGAAGATTTTGTCACACTAACTACTTTAGGTGAAGGATCTTCTAACCAGGGGGATTTCCATGAGGCTTTGAACTTTGCTGGTGTTCATAAGTTACCTGTTATCACAATGGTAGAAAACAATAAATACGCTATTTCGGTACCTGTGGAAAAACAAATCGCATGTGAGAAAGTATCTGATCGTGCTCAAGGATATGGAATGCCTGGCTACACAGTAGATGGAAATGATCCGCTGGCTGTCTATGAAGCTGTGAAAGAAGCAGCAGACCGAGCACGTCGTGGGGAAGGCCCATCACTAATCGAAACAGTTTCCTATCGTTTAACGGCTCACTCTAGTGATGATGATGATCGTACGTATCGAGAGCAGGAAGAAGTAGAAGAAGCGAAAAAGAAAGACTCTCTCATTACCTTTAAAGCTTACTTACAAGAAGTAGGAGTTTTAACGGATGAAAAAGAACAACAGCTTGAAGATGAGCTTAAGAATATTATTAATGATGCGACAGATTATGCTGAAAACGCACCATATGCTGAACCAGAGAGTGCTCTGAAGTATGTATATGCCGAGAATGAGTAGGGAGGGGAAGAAACCATGCCAGTTATGTCTTATATCCAAGCAGTAACACAAGCACTGCATGAAGAAATGGATCGTGATGAGAAGGTTTATGTTTTGGGGGAAGACGTCGGTAAGCGCGGTGGTGTATTCCGTGCTACAGATGGTCTTTATGATAAATTTGGGGAAGAGCGTGTGATTGATACACCTCTGGCCGAATCAGCTATTGCTGGTGTAGGAATTGGTACTGCTATGTATGGCTTACGACCTGTAGCTGAGATGCAGTTTGCAGACTTTATCATGCCTGCCGTTAACCAAATCCTATCCGAAGCTTCCAAAATTAGATATCGCTCTAATAATGATTGGAGCTGCCCAATTACAATTCGTGCTCCATATGGTGGGGGAGTCCATGGAGCGTTATACCACTCTCAATCTGTTGAATCTGTCTTTGCGAATTCCCCTGGATTGAAAATTGTGATGCCTTCTACACCATATGATGCTAAGGGCTTATTAAAAGCAGCTGTTCGTGACGATGACCCTGTTCTTTTCTTTGAACATAAGCGGGCATATCGTTTGATCAAGGGGGAAGTTCCTGAAGATGAATATACACTTCCAATTGGAAAAGCTGATGTAAAACGGGAAGGATCTGATATCACGGTCATTACCTATGGGCTTTGTGTACACTTTGCTCTACAAGCAGCAGAGAAGCTAGCAGAAGAAGGTATTGATGCTCATATTCTTGATCTTCGTACCGTTTATCCTTTAGATAAAGAATCTATTATTGAAGCGGCTAAGAAGACAGGAAAAGTTCTTCTAATTACAGAGGACAATCTTGAAGGCAGTATTATTAGTGAAGTATCTGCCATCGTATCTGAAAACTGTCTGTTTGATTTAGATGCACCAGTTCAACGTTTAGCTGGACCTGATGTACCATCGATGCCGTATGCTCCATCTATGGAAAAATACTTTATGATGAATCCAGATAAAGTAGAAAAAGCAATGCGTGATTTAGCTGAATTCTAAAGTGATAAGGAGGGTTTGGATTGGCTAAAGAAAAAATCAATATGCCTCAGCTAGGGGAAAGTGTTACAGAAGGAACCATCAGTACGTGGTTGGTTTCTGAAGGAGACACCATTGAAAAATATGACCCGATTGCTGAGGTTATGACGGATAAAGTAAATGCAGAGGTTCCTTCTTCTTTTTCAGGTAAGATTGTTGAATTTGTTGCCCAAGAAGGGGATACGCTAGCTGTTGGTGACCTTATGTGTTACATCGAAACAGAGGACGCAGGAGAAGAAACGAATCAAGCTGATTCTCAAGAAGACAAGCCAGAAGCACCTGTTGAAAAGGAAACAATTGATGAAGAAGATGATGCAGATCAGCCTATGAAAAAGCGTTATTCACCAGCCGTATTACATATGGCTCAAGAAAATGATATCGATCTAAACCAGGTCAAAGGATCTGGTCGAGGTGGGAGAATTACTCGAAAAGACCTTGAGAAGATTATTGAATCTGGAGATATACCAAAAGAACAACCGAACCAAGCTGCTTCCTCACAAGAATCTCAAGAAATACCAAAAGAAGCAACACCAACTCAAGAAGCACCAAAAGCAGCACAACCAGCATCTTCTGGACCACAACCTACTGCTCAAGAAGGCGATGTAGAAATCCCAGTTACAGGTGTTCGTAAGGCGATTGCGCAAAATATGGTTAAATCCACCCAAGAGATTCCACATGCATGGATGATGGTGGAAGTGGATGTAACCAATTTAGTAGAACTTCGTAATTCACTTAAAAATGAATTTAAACAAAAGGAAGGCTTCAGCTTAACGTTCTTTGCTTTCTTTGTTAAAGCTGTTGCACAAGCGTTGAAGGAATATCCTCAGCTAAATAGTACATGGGCAGGGGACAAAATCATTCAACGAAAAGCAATTAATCTAAACATTGCAGTAGCAAAAGAAAACGAATTATTTGTTCCAGTCATCAAGAATGCTGATGAGAAGAGCATCAAAGGTATTGCAAAAGATATCACGGACCTTGCTGAGAAAGCTCGTAACGGTAAGCTAACGAACGATGATATGCAAGGTGGAACATTCACTGTAAACAATACTGGTTCCTTTGGATCTGTACAGTCAATGGGAGTCATCAATCCACCACAATCTGCAATCTTGCAAGTAGAATCGATTGTTAAACGTCCAGTATTTATGAATGGAATGTTCGCAGCAAGAGACATGGTTAACTTGTGTCTATCACTAGACCACCGTGTATTAGATGGACTTGTAGCGGGTAATTTCCTTGCACGAGTAAAAGAGTTACTAGAAAAGATGACGAAAGAAAATACTTCAGTGTATTAACAAAGCGAAAACACCTTAGGGAAAGAGTAGTATCCCTGAGGTGTTTTTTATTAATATATAGTCTCCTGAGATAAAATTGTAAATGTTAATGATAGGTAATCGGTTTTAAATTGCATATATCAATGAAAATAATTTATTGAAGAAACACGACAGGGAATGATTGTGAAATAGTTCACAAATCTGTAATATCTCCCCGAAAATGAAAGCGTTATCAGGTGATACTATAAAGTTAATCAAAAACACAAGGAGTGATAATCATGATCCTCTGCGAATGGAGAGATTTTTCAACCGATACAGAAACCTACACATTAGGCGTATTTGAGAACAACGTTGGTGATGAATTTGAAGCAATGATGGTAGAGGAGGGGCAAGAGATTCCATCTTTTATATGGACAGTAAATCATGTTGTCATTATTAAACAAAATGCCAGAATGTACAAAGATATTTCATTTGTGAAAATACCACGAAATCCTGTTTGTGAATAATATTTTGCAGTCAACATGAGTTATATAAATTGTTGTAAATGTATAAATAAACATGTGAAAAGTTTCACATGATAGGAGGTTTTAAGCATGTCTGTAGAAGAGAAGAAAATGAAACAGGAAACTGCTTCTAAAATGGTTGATGTATTGGTGAGTAATGCTAAGAAAGCTTTAGAGGAAATGAAGAAGTTAACCCAGGAGCAAGTTGATTATATTGTAAAAGAAATGGCTCTAGCAGGACTAGATCAACATATGCCTCTAGCAAAATTAGCTGTTGAAGAAACCAAGCGAGGTGTCTATGAAGACAAAATTATCAAGAATCTATTCGCTACAGAATATATCTACCATAATATCAAGTATGATAAAACAGTCGGCGTAATTAATGATCAAACCCAAGAAGGTATGGTTGAGATTGCTGAACCAGTTGGTGTTATAGCTGGTGTTACACCTGTAACGAACCCTACTTCTACGACAATGTTTAAAGCAATTACTTCTATTAAAACAGGTAATCCTATTATCTTTGCTTTTCATCCATCTGCTCAACAATGTAGTAGCGAAGCGGCTCGAGTTGTTAGAGATGCTGCCATAAGAGCAGGAGCACCAGAAAACTGCGTGCAATGGATTACCCACCCATCTTTAGATGCAACCCAACAATTGATGACACATGAAGGTGTATCATTAATTCTTGCCACTGGGGGTGCAGGGATGGTTAAATCCGCTTACAGTTCCGGAAAGCCTGCTCTTGGAGTAGGACCTGGAAATGTACCTTGTTATATTGAAAAAACAGCAAATATAAAACGTTCTGTAAATGATCTTATTCTTTCCAAAACGTTCGATAACGGTATGATTTGTGCTTCAGAACAAGCTGTTATCATCGACAAAGAAATTTATCAAAATGTGAAGCAGGAAATGGTGAATAACAAATGCTATTTCTTAAACAAGGACGAAATAGCAATGGTAGAAAAACTTGTAATTAACGAATCATCCTGTGCTGTGAATGCTGACATTGTCGGAAAGCCAGCTTATGAAATAGCAAGAATGGCAGGTATTGAAGTGCCTAAAGATGTGAAAATACTAATAGCTGAATTAAAAGGAGTGGGGCCAGCTTATCCTCTTTCTCGTGAAAAGTTAAGTCCAGTTCTGGCATGTTATAAAGCGAACACTACCGAGGAAGGATTAAAAAGAGCTGAAGAGATGCTTGAGTTTGGTGGGTTAGGTCACTCAGCCGTTATTCATTCAGAAGATCAACAAGTGATTGACTCATTTGGAATACGGATGAAAGCAGGACGTCTTATTGTAAATGCCCCTTCTTCACAAGGTGCAATTGGAGATATTTATAATGCCTATATGCCTTCCCTTACTTTAGGATGCGGTACGTTTGGAGGAAACTCTGTGTCCACAAATGTAGGAGCTGTACACTTGATCAATATTAAAAAAATGGCTAAGCGAACTAACAATATGCAATGGTTTAAAATACCGCCAAAAATATATTTTGAGAAAAACTCCATTCAATACTTGGCTAAAATGCCTAAAATATCGAAAGCATTTATTGTAACAGATGAGGGAATGGTCAAATTAGGTTATGTAGATAAAATTCTTCATTATCTACGTAAACGCCCTGACTACGTACATTGTGAAATCTTTTCAGATGTAGAGCCAGACCCATCTAGCGATACAGTTATGAGAGGTGCTGAAATGATGAAGCAATTCCAACCAGATGTGATTATTGCACTTGGTGGAGGCTCAGCTATGGATGCAGCTAAAGGAATGTGGCTTTTTTATGAGCATCCAACCACAGATTTTGGTGGGTTAAAACAAAAATTCCTAGATATTCGAAAACGTGTTTTTAAATATCCTGAATTAGGATTACAAGCGCAATTTGTAGCTATCCCAACTACATCTGGAACAGGTTCTGAGGTCACATCCTTTTCCGTTATTACAGATAAAGAAAATAATGTGAAGTACCCTTTAGCAGATTACGAATTAACACCTGATGTAGCAATCATTGATCCACAGTTTGTCATGACGGTTCCTAAGACAGTTACGGCAGATACCGGAATGGATGTATTGACACATGCTATTGAGGCTTATGTCTCTAATATGGCAAATGACTATACAGATGGATTAGCTATTAAGGCTATACAATTAGTTTTTGACTATTTACCTAGAGCTTATCGAAATGGGGATAAAGATGAAGAAGCAAGAGAAAAAATGCATAATGCTTCTACCATAGCTGGTATGGCTTTTGCCAATGCATTCCTAGGAATTAACCATAGCTTAGCCCATAAGTTAGGAGCAGAATTCCACATTGCTCATGGTCGCTCTAATGCCATCCTGCTTCCACATGTCGTGCGGTATAATGCAACAAAACCGACCAAGTTTACGGCTTTTCCAAAATACGAACATTTCAAAGCAGACGAAAGATATGCAGAGATTTCTCGGATTCTTGGCTTGCCATCTCGCACAATAGAAGAAGGAGTAGAAAGCTTAGTTCAAGCGATTATTCGTTTAGCAAAAGAACTTAATATTCCAATGAGCATAGGAGAGAATGGTGTAGATGCGAAGGAATTTGAGAGTAAAATAGAGCAATTAGCAGACCGTGCATTTGAGGATCAGTGTACAACAGCAAATCCAAAAATGCCGCTTGTGACAGAATTGGCTGAGATCTATAGAAAAGCTTATAAAGGCGTATAAAGGAAAATACTCAAATGAATCGGGAGCCAAAAGCTCCCGATTTTTATATGGATGTCAATTCCTATTAAAGTCCTACATGGTCACAATTATGATAGCTTTTAAACATACTTATGAAAAAATATCATCATTAAATTATACCATTTTCAACAGATTAAGGTTACAATTAAACTGTCGAATACTAGATTACAATCAAATATTAAACCTAATGGAGGTATTCTCACATGCAAAAGAGTTTTACGAAACTATTGTTTTTGCTATGCGCTTTTCTTCTTTTTTCTGGACTATCTACGTTTGACCATGAAAGAGCAGTAGCGGAATCTGATGTCAAAGAAACCTCACAACAAGAAAACCTACATAAACGTTATCCCCTTGAAATCATGGAGCCTGTTCGAAAGAGCATGAGAATTAATAAGCATTCAACTGAAAAGGACGAAGTAATCATGTCCAGACCAAAAGTGGAAATCTTAGAACGGTACTACTTTGGAATCAATAAACCTAAAATAGGTTATGATGTAAAAAGGGCCGTTGAGGCTATTTTCGGTTATGATTTAGATGAGATCTCCTCTTACTTATATCATGCGGATGATAAATCGTTCTCTAGGGTTTCGACACATGCTAGTAAACAAGAGGCTTATTCTGAAGAAATTATGAAAGGTGTTCGAAAAAGCCTAGGCATAAAAAAGGATTCGGATTCCATGGACGAGCAAATAATGGCGATGCCAAAAGCAAAAGTCTTTGAACATTACTTTAATGGTACGGCGAATGAAAAATACGCCCAAGAAGCAAAAGAAGTTATTTTGAACATTTATGGGATAAACCTACAACAAATTTCTGGTCTGAAAAATATGGGGATTTCCATTGCATCAAAAGGTATATGGATTACCCATTCTGAAACGGATTTGTTTGTGATTCACTCTACTACGGATGATGTAGGTGTTAAAATTTATCCGACAGAATACTTTAAGTCTAGTACAGGAACCTCTAATTTACCAAACGATGTAAAAAATCAAATTAAAGAATTAGGTTTTTCCTATGATAATCAGATAGGCGCTTATTATTATGAAAACCCTAAAGGTGTATCCGTTCCTGATCAATTTAAAGGGAAAGTAGTTCAATCTCTTATAACTGAAATTAAAAGTGAGTATGCCTATTTAGTAGAATAATGTAATAGTAGATAAATAAAAGCCTCCTAGATGACGCTTGCTAAGGGGGGCTTTTTATGACCTTTATAATTTATATATAGTAGTGAAAGGGTAGAAAGTGAATGTTACATGTTTTATTTACTACAACCTTTCTTATAAAGAAGCTACCTTCAACTAGAAGTAAACATACCACCATTAATATGAATAAATTGTCCTGTCATATAGGTCGAATCATCTGATGCTAATAGAACATAACTTCCAACATGCTCAACAGGTTGGCCCGGACGTCCCATTAGGGTGCTCTTACCAAATTCAGAAACCTTTTCTTCGTCAAATGTTGCTGGAATTAAAGGTGTCCAAATTGGACCTGGAGCAATACCGTTTACTCGAATTCCTCTGTTAACAAGCTGTCTAGCCATAGAGCGAGTAAATGCAACCACTGCCCCTTTAGAAGAAGTATAATCTACGAGATGTTCATTTCCTACATACGGATTTATAGAAGCTGTATTAATTATAGAACTACCTTGTTTCAAATGCGGTAAAGCTGCTTTTGTCATGTGGAACATAGAGAAGACATTCGTTCGAAAAGTTTGTTCAAGTTGTTCTGCAGTGATGTTTTCTATATCATCTGTTGGGTGTTGTTCCGCTGCATTATTTACAAGGACATCAAGCTTTCCTAAATGATCAACAGTTTGCTCTACTAGTTGTTTACATGTTGATTCATCTCCAACATCCCCTGGTAAAAGCACAGCGCTTTGACCTTCAGCCTCAATCTTTGCTTTTGTGTCTTCTGCATCTTCGTGTTCGTCTAAGTACGATATTGCTACATTCGCACCTTCCTTCGCGTACCCTATTGCCACTGAACGCCCTATACCGCTGTCAGCACCTGTTATAAAAGCAACTTTTCCTTTTAATTTATTACCACTCTGATAATCTTCATCTGCATGAAGAGGTGAGGGATTCATTGGATTTTCATAACCTGGTTGTCTTTGTTGTTCTTGTTTAGGTTGTCCTTCTGTATGTCTATCAAAACGATTGCTCATCTATAGTAACCTCCTGTAATTGGTGTTATCCTAAATGTGGAAATGTTCGATTCAGATGTTTAATTCCACATATCATGCTTTTTAAACGCAAGGTTAAGTTAAATCAATAATGTTGGGTAAGATAAGTTATTTAAGATAAGAGGAATAATCTTGAAGAATTGGGTTCGAGTTAATTGTAGTGGTCCGATGCGTAAGAAGAAGAGGGCTGGGTAGGAAGCAACTCGCTTTCCTGCTGCCCTACACGACGTAGTAGTTCAACGTTGTCACACGATGTGACGGTCTTAGTTGAACCTTCCCTAATCATTGGTCTCACCAACCTCTTTCTCCTGCGGGAATCTCGCAGTTTCCTATCCAACCCTGCCGAGCTGTTGTAATTGGACCCACGCAAATACAAAGGACATCTTCTAACGGACATATATGCTCTTATTTTCTGTAAAAACCCTCTTTTGGAGAGGCTAACGGACATATAGTATCTTATTTGTGAAAAAACACACTTCATTAAGGTGATTTTTGCTAAATAGCGAAATGAATGTCCGTTACAAATGGAAAACACCCTTCAAATCGAAGAATAAGAGACTATATGTCCGTTAGTATAGCATCACTTTGTGTCATAAACCATTCCTTGTTTCAGGAATACCCTCATTCAGAAAACGTCCGATTCTAATCTGGCCATGTTTCTGTTCCTCTCTTCATCGCGGGAGGTGGCCGTGGAACAAAGAGACTCACGAGAAAGACGTAGGCAAGACCCCGCTAAGCCCTGCTTTATCTCGAACCCAAGTCTTCAACATAAGGGGGCTAACATAGAGTACTGATAATAAATTTAAAAAAAGCTAAATAAAAAAGCACATTCAATCATACCTAATGATTGAATGTGCTGATTAAGCTTTACTATTAGTTAGCTTCAGAAAGTGCTTCTTGTAATTCGAATGTGCGTACTTTTCTAGGGAGGAAGCTGCGGATTTCATCTTCGTTAAACCCTACTTGCATACGCTTTTCATCTAGTAAAATAGGGCGTTTTAGAATGCTAGGGTTATCTTCGATTAGTTTATATAAATCTCGCATGGATAGGTCTTCAAGATCAACGTCGAGATTTTGGAAGACTTTTGAGCGTTCAGAAATAATTTCTTTTGTTCCATCCTCTGTCATGCGGATAATTCCCTTAATCTCTTCTATAGATAGAGGTTGAGAGAAAATATTTCGTTCTTCATATTCTAGATTATGTTCGTCCAACCATGCTTTTGCTTTACGGCAAGAAGTACAACTTGGAGAAAGATAAACAGTAATCATAATTATACCTCCTATTACTTATATAGGGTAACGTAACTCATTTAATTATTTTTCATGTTATAGAATGTCTCGAATTAAAGATGTAATCTACCTTACATCATATTGAACGGTTCCCTAAAAGGGTATTATAAAAACATCTTTTTTTCAAGATATTTTAGATTCCAATATATAGAAGTTAGGGTGTCCCTATTTTAGAGGCAAGAAATCACTTATTTTTCCAACGTCTATGTTTGCTTCTTTAAGTGCTGAAGAAATAAATCGTGCAAACTCAACGGCATATTCTCCATCTCCATGAATGCAAATCGTATTTGCTTTGATCGGTATATCTATCTTTTGTTGAGAAAGAACTTGTTGCTCTTGAATCATACGAATGACTTGTTTTGAAGCGGTTCTATGATCAGTTATGATTGCATTTGTTTCGCTTCTTGGAGTAAGGGTTCCATCTTGTTGATAGGTCCGGTCGGAAAAAACTTCACTCGCTGTGCGGAGGTTAAGGTTGTTTCCGGCATGATAAAGCTCAGTACCAGCAAGACCAAATAAAATAAGATTGGCATCAACATTATAAACTGCTTCAGCAATTGCAGCTGATAGCTCTTTATTTTGTGCGGCCATATTATAAAGAGCACCATGCGGTTTAACATGTTGCAAGGAAGAACCTTCTGCTTCAACAAAAGCTTTTAAAGCTCCGATTTGGTACATTACGATTTCATATGCTTCCTTTGGAGAAATGTCGATGGTGCGTCTACCAAACCCAACCAGGTCATCAAGTCCGGGATGTGCACCTACACCAACTCCATGCTCTAGAGCCAATTGAACCGTTTTTCTCATTGTAGAAGCATCTCCGGCATGAAATCCACACGCAATGTTAGCGGAAGTAACGTATTGTAAGAGTTCTTCATCATAACCTTTTTTGTATGTTCCAAAGCTTTCCCCCATATCGCAATTTAAATCAATGATATTCATTGGAATCCCTCCTGGATTGATTTTAAATGTATGCCTTGCGCTAATTGTTGTAGGTTTGATTCTCGCTCAAGAAATAGTTTTTGTGCCTTCTCAAGTGAAATCTCTTCGAAGGTGATGGTGGTTCCTGGCTTCATTTGAGCTAATACTGGTAAATCCACGGTAGCTACTTGTGCTATTTTAGGGTAGCCGCCAGTTGTTTGTCTATCTGCCATAAGAAGTATAGGTTGTCCATTACTAGGTACTTGTATGGTGCCAAATGCCACGGCTTCTGATTTTAGCGAGATTTCTTTATTTAATGTTAAAGTAGAACCTTCTAAGCGATATCCCATACGATCCGATTGACTACTTATAGTGAATGATTCAGAGAAAAGGCTTTGTTGACTTTCTTGAGTGAATAAGTCATATTCTCGCCCTTTAATGATTCGAATAGGGTGAAGGCTATTGCTTTGAAACGGAGCAGCAAATTCTGAAGCCACATACCATTTCATTTCTAGAAAACGTTCATCATTAGTTGTTTGTTCTTCTAGTTCCTTTATTTTAGTCTCAATAATAGGAGAGGGGGTGCCTATGCTAAGGTTGTCTTGAGCTTGTAAGGCGCGTCCTTTAAATCCACCTATACCAGCCCTGAGATATGTTGATTTACTCCCCATCACTTCTGGAACCTGGAATCCCCCTGCTACAGCAAGATAAACTCGACATCCTTGCTGGGCCTGACCTAATGTAAGTGTGCTCCCTTTTTTTACAAAAATAGGACTCCATTGTTTGATTGGGCTATCATCAATTCTTGGAGATAAATCACCGCCACACAAAGCAATAATAGTGTTTTGTTCAAATACCAGCGTAGGTCCTAGCATGGTTATTTCTAAAACTACTTCATGTTCACTGTTACCTACAAGCAAATTTGCAATACGGGGGGATACAGGATCCATGACACCGCTCATAATGACACCATGCTTTTGATATCCAATACGTCCTTGATCTTGAAGGGTGGAAAGGAGACCTGGCTTTTTTACATAAATCATGCCTCATCCTCCTTATAGGAATCAAATTCTTGTTTCGTAATAGGTTTAAATCTAATAACATCCCCTGTTTTTAATAAGGTTGGTGACTCTGATTCAGGTTTGAAAAGAGGGAGGGGGGTGCGGCCGATTAACTGCCATCCTCCAGGTGTTTCTATTGGGTAAACACCAGTTTGGTTACCAGCTATCCCTACAGAACCGGAGGGTATTTTAAGTCTTGGGTTATCTTTTCTGGGAGTGGCTAATGCCTCTAGCATACCCCCTATATACGGAAAACCTGGAGCAAAGCCAATCATGTACACCAAGTAGTTCCCTTTTGAATGCAAATCTACAATTTGTTCTTCAGATAGGTTGTGATAATCAGCCACATAAGGGAGATCGGGTCCTAGTTCGCCGCCATAACACACAGGAATTTCAACTGTACGTCCAACTTCTGAATAGTTTTCCTCAAGGTTATCAAGGTATGGTTTTAATTGGTTTACTGCATGTTCATAAGGTGAGGCAGAGGTGGTTTGATTCGTTTTTGGTAAAACGAGCAATGGGTTGTAAAAGATAGTTACAGTTGTAAAGGCAGGTATGTATTCCGTGACCCAATCAAACGGATGTTGATCTAGGAATGCTACTACACTTTGTACGAGGTTATGAGTGGCAAGGGTGATTTCATTTCCTAATTCAATTACAATGGCGTGATCTCCAAGTGGAGTAAGTGTATAATTCACCATAGGCCTCCTTTATATTGATATATTAAGAAAATTCTTATTTTTTACTATGTTATATGACTAGTGTGTTTAGTTCAAATGAATAACGGAATGTAAGGTAAGGAAAGATTACTTTCCTTAAACTGCTTTTAGTAATAGGAGGTTACATTGTACTTAATCTTTATAAAAGTGTAAAAAAACCTGCTATACAATATAGCAGGCGGATAGACGTATTATTTTCGTTTGAAGCCTTCCTGTTCAAGGTAATCAATAGCCTCATTATAAGTAGGGAATGTACCGTCGAGCATTTCTCCAGCATAAATATTAAATAAACCAAAATCATAAACCAACGTAAGGGTTTGATTTTCTACATTAATAAATTCTTCTTCAAGATCATCCCATTCATCTTCTGGTAACGTTGATAAGGAATCAATGGATGCTCGTACAATATTTTTTAATTCCTCTTCTGAAAAATCACGTATATTGACCATACCACGGTCATCAGTTTCATAACCATCTACATATTCCGCATAGACAAAGCCGTTTCCATTAGGGTGTAAATGATAAACTACATTTTTCTTATCCATGACACTTTCTTCAAAATGATAATTAACTCGTCCTAGTGATACTTCTTTACGTTCAAGTTCTGGGAAATTGTCTATAATGTCTAATTTTTCTTCAAAAGTAAGCATGTTGCCTCCATAAATATGTAGTATTTTTTGTCATTATAACATTGTAATTCTTACATTCAAAATGGCAAAAAGTTTTAATTTTGATGGGCTAGGGAAAAGAATGTTCATAAATTATTGTATTGTTGTTCTTGAAGGAGGATTATGGTGGTATTAAAAGGGGTAAAATTATCTGATGTATCAAAGATTTCCATTTCACTGATACTCGGAGGGTTTGTAATTATAGGCGTTTCTTTCTACTTTTTTGCAGAATTGGCCGAAGAAGTGATGGAGAAAGAGCCTTTAATAATAGATAAACTAGCAATAAATATGATGAATAATATACAACAAGCCTGGCTTGGTAATGCCTTTGGAATGATTACGGAAGCGGGTTCAGTACTGTGGTTGTCGATAGCTTCTGGGTTGCTTTTGGTTTACTTGTTATTTATTTCTGATAAAAGTAAATGGGTAAGTGTCTACTTTTTAGTCAACATGTTAGGGATAAGCCTTTTAACAAAGGTTTTAAAATTAGCTTTTGAGAGAAAAAGACCCGATATTTTAGAAAAATACGATGGTACAGGGTTTAGTTTTCCTAGTGGACACTCTACGGGGGCTATTGTCTTCTATGGGTTTGTTATTTATATAGTGTTTATTACAAATATGAAATCAAGTGTGAAATGGATATTAAATAGTTTTTTAGGTCTACTGATTTTATTGGTGGGGCTAAGTAGAGTATATGTAGGTGTACATTATTTTAGTGATATACTTGCTGGATTTTCATTTGGACTAGCTTGGTTGCTCATATGCATATTAGCATTAGAAGTGACTTTATGGAGACAACAAAGACGGCAAAAGAAAAAGCAAGAGGCCTTATTTAGCTAAGGTTTCTTGCTTTTAGTTTTCCTTTAACAATTTTGTTTCTTCTTTCAGTTGATTTACATCATATTTTTTACCTATTTCTCGTTTCATGAACAGAGCAAGTCCTGCTAATGCTACAATTAATATGCTTAAAATAATAAGACTTTGAGGTTTTAAAGATAGCAAACTAGATCCGAAAAAACCAAATAAAAATGAGCCAGGTAAAGTACCAACAAGGGTTGCAAAGGTGTATTTCCACCACTTCACTTCAACTCGTGCACATATATAGGTAACTAAATCAAAGTTCACACCTGGTAATAGGCGTATCATCAAGACTGATTTAAATCCGTGTTCTTCAAGGTCTTTTTTCAAAGTATATAAATTTTGTTTTTTTTCGTCGCTGATTTGAATTTCTTCAAGAAAATAACGAAGAACGAGTAGTGAGAGCAATGAACCTAAAACAGTACCTGTAACAATATATAATGTACCCATATACCGCCCAAAAAGTAATCCACATGCAACAGCAATTATGGATAGTGGTATTAAAGTGAAAGGACGTATGATAAAGATTAATATAATGACAACAGGTGCCCATATACCAAAGTTTTCTACCCAACTTTCTATGTGGTCAGGTTTAATATGAAGAAACATTTTATTTACAAAGAGCATGCCACCAGCTACGACTAACAAAATAATGATTTTCCATAAAAAGCTTTTTAAACTACTGTTCACTAGAATCCCTTGCCTTTCTTAACTGGGCCAATTGAAATGTTTTATAATCGGTCTATCCCCTAAAAATGATAGGTTAAAACTATGTAAATCTATTCTTTAGTAGGGAGGACACTTGTCCTAGGGTTCTATTATGCATACAATAGGTGAAGGGTACTATACATATATTATGAAAGGAAGAGAATACATGAATAATGAACAAACCATTCAAGTAAAACAATACGAAGAATTGTACTCGATTCAAGCTGTAAAAGGCCAATCCCTGTTAGCTTCTGCATTTGAGCAAGAGGTTCCGTTGGATTTCAAGTGTCAAAAAGGGAATTGTACTCGTTGTAGAGTAGAACTACTTGACGGTGACGATATCGTAAACAATCCTACTCCTAAAGAACATGAAAAATTGGAAGAGGAATTGGAACAAGGATATAGACTTGCTTGTCAGACGGTTCCATTAAAATAATCGGTTTTTTTCTTCTAAATCACAACTTATTACAATACATAAACCCCTGACTCAACAATAGTATGGTCAGGGGTTTATTATGGGAAAAATCACTATGAGGTATTATTTTCTATAGGTAGATATTTTGCTATCCTTCACCAATTTAAGCTCTTGTACGATAGTGAGTATTATGAGATTTTAATGTGTCATCTGATCCAAATAAGAAATGTTTCTCCATGTTTGGAGAGTATTTGGAATTAATAGCTTCACGACCGACTGTTTCTGCAACTTCCCGAAGCATAGTAGGTGAAGCTCCACAACATAAACCAAAATAATTTACTCCAGCATCATAGGCTTCTTTCGCCCAGTTTGCGATTTCATAACGGTTACAGTACAACGGATCAAGTGACGTAGGGAATGTAGTTTCCGTTGGTAAATGACAAGAACAACCACCGTCAGGTAAATTGAAGAATGTTGGATGTTCTTCCGTTGTGCGATAAGGCACTGGTAAAGCCGCTACAAAACCATCGACAGTTTCTCTAATTTTATCTACAAAAGGTTGCATTGTAGCTGGGCCTCTAAAGCAGTTCATCCCTACAACAAGAGCTCCGTTTTCTTGAAGCTTCTGACAAGCTTCATCCACTTCATATCCATCTCTCATCTTATTTTCACCCATTACTCCAAGGGTAATTACAGCAGGTAAGTCGTGTTTCAGAATTTCTTCTAAAGCAATTTGGGCTTCTTCGTAGTAATAAAATGTTTCACCATTCACAAAGTCTACGCCTTCTTCTTTACACCAAGTAAGCATTTCAGCGAACATGTTACGAACTTTTTCTTTAGATTCTGGGTCCTCAGGGTCAAATAAATTTGTGTTGGAAACGTTCCCAGCTACAAGAGCTTCTTCCGTTGGATGTTCCTTTGCAACTTCTTTAGCAAGACGTATAGCTTCTCGATTTAGTGGTTCTAGTAAATCTTCTTTTCCAATAATACGCATTTTTTCTCTATGAGCATTATAGGTGAATGCTAATACTACATCAGATCCTGCATTCATGTAGTCACGATACGTTTGTTTCAATGCTTGAGGATTTTCTAATGCTACCTCAGGAACGAAAGAACCTGCTTGTAAATAACCTCTTCTTTCCAGCTCAAATAAATAACCTTCTCCGCATACTACGGGACCTTCTTGTAAACGTTGCTCAAGTGTACGTTTCATTGTTTACATCCTTTCTTTTTATCTCTTGGGTGAAGAGGGTATGAAAAAACCCCCTTCATAAGAAGAGGGTATATGTATATATGCCTCCTCTTATCTTCCAGATTTTAAGAATCTGTAGGATTTAGCACCTTTTTCAACATCGTTCGGATGAAAGGTTGCCGGGCTTCGCAGGGCCTATTCCCTCTGCCACTCTAGATAAGAGATATTCTTTTTATTTAATTTCGTAAGTTGAATTATAAAACAGAACTTTACCTTGGTCAATCGTTTTTTAACTCTTTTGAATTTTATATACAATATTAGCACGAATGTGTAAAATTATGGATGGATATAGTGGGGGTTACAATCCAAATTTGAGAGTGTAAAAGACGGTGAATCGTCTTAATTTTATAGAAGTGTGATGTATATATCATATGCAAACACCTTGGGGAGGGGAAGTTTTGGTACAACTTTTTAAGTTATTAGGGTATTACATCGTCGGACTAGTAGGTAAAAAGTCGCTCCAGTGCCACATAATAAACTTCATCCATATGTACGAGTTCATACCGTTGAATCCCTTACCAAATCTTGATAGGATAGTATTAGTAGGTAACTCTAAATAAAGGAGCTATGCAATATGGATTTTAATATATTTATGGAAGATGTTGTGACGCAAGCTCGTACGGAGATTGAACAAGCAGGTTATGAGCAATTGACTACTCCAGAAGAAGTAGATGAAGCGTTACAACGTAAAGGTACTACATTAGTAATGATAAACTCAGTATGTGGATGTGCTGGTGGAGTAGCTAGACCTTCTGCTGCACATGCTATTCATTATGATAAACGCCCTGATCACCTCGTTACAGTGTTTGCAGGTCAAGATCGTGAAGCAACGAATCGTGCACGTGAATACTTTGTAGGATTCCCACCATCTTCCCCTTCTTTTGCTTTTCTTAAAGACGGAGAGATTGTAACAATGGTAGAACGTCATGATATTGAAGGATTTGATCCTATTCAAGTAGTAGGTAAATTGCAAGGCATTTTTGATCAACATTGTGATGAAGTATAAATAGGGATGGGTCACCATCCATAAATTGAAAAAGATGGTCTATTGGCCATCTTTTTCGTCATTCTATAGGGGAAAATATTAGTTGTTAGATTATTATAAGGAGATTGAGATGTGAAAATAGGATACCGTACATTAAAAACGGCAGTTGGAACTCCTGTTGCTATTTGGTTTGCTCAAATGCTGGCTTTAACCAATTTTGCTTCTGCAGGAATTTTAACGATACTATGCATTCAAAACACAAGAAAACGTTCTATTGTAAGTGCATCTTCTCGATTCGCAGCATGTATACTTGCAATGGTTTTTTCGTTTATTATCTTTGAAACAATTGGCTATCATCCATTGGCAATAGGTATTATGCTTATTTTATTTATTCCTACCACCGTAAAATTAAAAATAACAGAGGGTATTGTCACAAGTTCGGTTATAATTTTGCATTTATATGGATCTAATGATATTAACGGAGAAACATTGCTAAATGAGTTGCTTTTAATTGTTGTTGGGATTGGCGTAGCCTTAATACTAAACTTGTACATGCCTAGTTTAGAAGGAAAACTTCGAGAAAAACAAACAGCGGTTGAAGAGAATTTTCAACGTATATTACAAGAAATTGCTGTATTCTTACGCTCAGGTGATCAGAAGTGGACAGGAAAAGAACTAACAACTACAGCGAACTTACTGGATGAAGCGAAGGCACTTGCATATCGAGATGTGGAAAATCATTTGTTACGTGGGCATCATCAGTATTATCATTACTTTCAAATGAGACAAAAGCAGTTTGAACTTCTAGAAAGAATGCTACCGTTAATCAGTAGAATTAATCAAACCTCGGATCATGCTACCATCATAGCTGATTTTTTTGAAGAATTATCTCAGAATGTTCATCCGGGAAATACTGCTGTTTTATTTTTGCAGCAGATTAAAGAATTACGTCATGAATTTAAACAAGCTGACTTGCCACAAACAAGAGAAGAATTTGAAACAAGAGCGAGTTTATTTACATTATTAAATGAGATAGAACAATATCTAGTTATTAAACGCATGTTCAAAAAGAGTGATATATAATGTTCTTGCTTATTTAGGGCAAGCTATTCTTACGAAGTCATTTAAGGAGGTATCGTAATGAAGAGCTTGCTCATTGTTGTGTTATTGGCCATGTCCCCTATATGGCCAATTGGTGAAAACCCTTCACGTGGCTATCCATTCTTAATAGTGAACAAAAGTACCAATCAATTAGCTTATATAGATGATGGTAAAGTAGAGAATGTGTACCCTGTGGCTACGGGGAAGACGAATGACCTTACGCCTGAAGGGCTACACACAATTACAGTGAAGGCGAAAGATCCATATTATCGAAAATTGGATATACCAGGCGGGGATCCAAGAAATCCTTTAGGATCAAGGTGGATTGGCTTTGATGCAAAGGGGACTGATGGTCGTATATATGGGGTGCATGGAACCAACCAGCCAAGTTCAATAGGTAAATATATATCAAATGGGTGTATCCGGATGAACAACAAAGATGTAGAATACATTTACGACAGGATCCCTATTGGTACAAAGATAGCAGTAGTGAAAACTGACAAATCATTTCAACAGCTAGCCAAAGAGTACAAGGCAATAGACTAACATAGAGGAGTGATCCTTTATGTTTTTTTGTGTTTCTTATTAGTGTGGATTTTAATTATATCGAGTATTATATTGAAGGATTTCCTTATCAGTAAATAATATATATACTAAAGCCCCCTGCATAATCAGTCTGGTTACGCATGGGTCTTTTGCTTATATACATGCTAAAACTTATATTTAATGCTTTCTTGTTTGATGCAACTTGAAGTGGAAGATGCGTTGAGTAATTGAGATCATCCTTCGTATGAAATTTTTACTTAATTTTCTACAATTGGGCAGGATAAAAGGTAGATTGAATAAAAGGAGGAACACACAAATGCTTGAAGGAAAGTCAGCTCTTATTACTGGTTCTGGTCAAGGGATTGGTTTGGAAATTGCTACTGAATTCGCCAAAGCTGGCGCGAAAGTAATGTTAAATGACATTAACGAAGATACGTTGAATGAATCTGTTAAAGAATTGACCTCACAAGGATTCAATGCTGATGGAGTTGTGGCAAATGTTGCTAAAGAAGATGATGTAAAAAATGCAATTGAGAAGACGATTGAGTCATTTGGTCGAATTGATATACTAGTTAATAACGCAGGTATTCAGCATGTTGCCCCTATTGAGGAATTTCCATCAGAGAAATTCGAATTGATTCTCGATATAATGCTCAAGGGTCCGTTCTATGGTATTAAATATGCGTTTCCACACATGAAAGAACAAGGCTATGGTCGGATATTAAATATGGCCTCCGTTAATGGGTTGATTGGGTTTGCTGGTAAAGCAGGTTATAATAGTGCGAAGCACGGTGTCATAGGTTTAACAAAAGTGGCAGCTTTAGAAGCCGCAGATTATGGTGTTACTGTAAATGCTATTTGTCCAGGTTATGTAGATACTCCACTAGTACAAAACCAACTAGAGGACTTAGCCAATACGCGTAATATCGATAAAGAAAAAGCGTTAGAAGAGGTTATTTATCCTCTAGTACCACAAAAAAGATTGCTGCAAGTTCAAGAAATAGCAGATTACTCCATTTTCTTAGTAAGTGAAAAAGCTAAGAGTATTACAGGGCAAGCTGCTGTAATTGATGGAGGGTACACGGTTCAATAATAGAAACTTAGAAAAAGGTTACCAATTGTGGTAGCCTTTTTTATTTGTTTTTACCAGGGTACATTAAAAAATAGTATGAAGAAAATGATCATCAAGATGGATAACCCATAGGTTAAGAAGGGACGTGTTCTATGTAAACTTATAAAGATATACATAATAATATAAAAAGGAAGATCCATCCACAGTTCATAGTTATTATAGAAGCTTAAGCGTTCAAACTTATAAAAAATCCAAGAAAATAGAAAAGAACCAAGCGTCCAAGCAAGAGTGTACAAGCTTCTATGAAGCCTTTTTCTTGGCATATGACTGATGTATAGAAATGTAATAGACGGTAGTACGATAAAGGAATGGATTAACGTGAGTTCTTTTGATGTAAGCCAGATGGATTCATAGCTCCATAATTGATAATCATCGACAATAATTAGGTAAAGAAGGCTCATGGAGGATACATACCAGAGCGTGTCTAAATGATGAGTGAGTTCCTTCCAATTTCCCCATTTCACAGTAGTTAATAATAAGAAAAAAGAAAATAATACATGCATGTTAGTGAATCTCCTAAATGTTTTCCATATTATCACCTAAAAAATGTATAGTTATATCCTCGTCACTAAAATTGGTAAAATTTTACTAGATAAAGCTTGATGGTTGTTTTGGTATAGCATTAAAAAAGCATTGAATTCTTTTGGAATTCAATGCTTTTTAACCATGATTAATTTATTCCCATCATTGCAAGTAAAATAATGGCGATAGTGGCGATCATAGGGATAAATAATCCTACTACAAATACGTCTTTATAAGAATCTTTATGTGTAAGACCTGTTACTGTAAATAACGTTAGTAAGGCACCGTTATGAGGTAGGATAGAAGCTCCGGAAGCTACGGATGTAATTCTATGGAAAGCTTCTAAACTTAGGCCTTGATCAACAGCAATATTATAATATTGTTCCCCTAGTGCTTCTAGTGCTATTCCCATACCACCAGAGGCTGAACCTGTAATCATAGCTAGAAGTTGGACTGCAAATGCTTCTGAAAAATAAGGGCTTAGAGGGATGTCGAATATTAATTCCTTCACCGTTTCAAATCCTGGTGAAGCTGTAACAAGAGCACCAAAACCTACGGCAGCACTTGTATTAACAGTTGCCATTACGGATCCAGAGGCCCCGCCATTAATAGCGCTAATAAATTCTTTATAATCTTTAAAGTTAAATACCATTACTAAAATAATCCCTATTAATAATGCAACAAGAATACTCAAATCTTCAAATACATTTAGGGTTACAACAACTGCAATTAATGGAATGACAGATAGAATCCAGTTTGGTAGCTCATCTTCGTTAATCTCATTTACTTTATTATCCCCTTGTGGTTCAGTGAACGTATCTTCTTTTTCATCGAGCTGTTTTTGACGAAATTTTAAATAAAAATAACCACCTACTGCCATGATTAGTCCAGCGACAACTCCTAGGATAGGAGCGGCCATTGTATTCGTATCAAACGTGTTGATAGGAATAATGTTTTGGATTTGTGGCGTTCCTGGTAAGGCAGTCATGGTAAATGTGAATGCTCCGAGTACGAACGTAGAAGGGATTAACTTCCTGGAAACATTTGCTTGTCTAAACATAGCCACAGCTAATGGATAAACTGCAAACACAACTACAAATAAACTAACGCCACCATACGTTAAAATAGCTGCAGATAAGAGCATTCCTAAAATAGCTCTTTCTTTGCCAATCAAGCTGGTTATTTTGTAGGCAACGGATTGTGCAGCGCCTGTATCCTCCATTAACTTACCAAATATCGCACCAAATAAGAAAATAGGAAAGTAATCTTTCGCAAAGCCGACGAAGCCCTCCATATAAGTGCCGGTGTATGATTCTAATATGTTCATGCCACTGAGCAGGGCAACGATTCCAGACACAAGTGGTGCAATCCAAATGATTGACCAACCTAAATATGCCAATAACATTAACAGGACAAGTCCAATGATTATGCTGAGCATGTGGTTTTCCTCCATCATTATTCAATAGTCTTTTTTACTATGTCCAAGATTAATGTTTTTAGTTAAACTGATTTTTATCTCAGAGGTGAACTGTAAAATTAAAATACATCTTAAGTCGTATGAAGATTTATAGCTACAGACTGTACTAAACCAAGCAAATCCTGCTTATGGTGTATATAGAAATAAACAAGGAGGAAAATCGATGAAACCTTTCTGTCTTCTATGTGCATAGATTGTATTAGATATGGTACTTACGGACTGTAATATTAGTATTGGAAAATCAGGTGAAGTTGAGAAAAGTGAAATTATAGTTGATCAGGATGAAGTAGAACAACTGGATGTTACGTTACATTTAGGTGCTGGAATGTTAATGGTTGAGAGTGGTACCAATAAATGGGTGGAAGGAAATATATTGTATAGCTCGAATAAAAATAAACCTCAAATAAGTTATCAATTAGATAATGGTACAGGGCAAGTAGGAATTAAGGATCCAAAGAATGTCGATTTGAACATAGGTGATCAAGTAAATGAATGAGATGTCAGCTTAACAAAAGAAGTACCTATACAGCTTAATGTGAATACAGGTTCTTCAGATACCTTTTTAAATCTAAGTGGATTAAACCTTTCTGATTTATCCATTCATACTGATGTAGGGGAAATGGACGTAGATTTAAGTGGGAATTGGAAAGAGAGCTTTGATGTCGAATTAAATACTGGAGTAGGGGATACACATGTGGTCTTGCCGAAAGGCGTTGGGGTAATTATAGATTCCTCTAAAGGAATTGGTGAATCGAACTTTGTGGACTAAATATCAAGAGGGGATGGTGTTTATGTTATGAAGCGAATCATACATGAAATGTCATCATCTCTATACAAACAGACATGGGTGTAGGAGCTACTACTTTTGAAATTGAATAATATAGTTGAAGAGCGTACATTCTTTAAGAGTTTATGCTTTTTTACATAGTTTCAAGTATGTTTGTTAAGATGAAGAAGAAAGGGAAAAGTTGTCTGTTTTCTCTACAAAAGTTAGGAGGTCATGTTGACGTTGCTTATTAAGTCACAACCATACAAGAAAATGACTAGAATGATAAAAGACAATCAACAACAATATTTTGAAACAGAGGAATGGATTGAATTATATGATACTGTGATCTCCACTAATACGAACCAATTTAAACTAGAACATGTACACGATATGTCTTATAAACCGTTATCAGATCGATATGGTTTTTTGTACCTTCATACGAATCAAGGGGTATTTTCTTATAATGTGGCCGTATCACCAAGCGATTTTATAGAAGCATTTAAACAACTAAAGGAACAGAAGTAAAAATATGTAAAAAGACAGCATCATCTCTAATGAATGGATGATCCTGTCTTTTTTTTGCAGGTATTCCTACATATACTCGCGAAGGTGTAGTGTATGGAAATGAATTCAAGCGGAGGTACCTAGATGAGTTATATTGATGAAATGAGAAAATATATTGGACATGAAACCTTGGTTACGATTGGTTGTGGAGTACTTATAGAAGACCAAGGAAGAGTATTATTGCAACGACGAACAGATGATGGCTTTTGGGGAATACCAGGTGGGATGATGGAAGTTGGAGAAACGTTTGAAAAAACCGCTAGGCGAGAGACATTGGAAGAGACGGGAATAGAGGTCTATAACCTAGATTTATTTGGACTTTATTCAGGAGAAAATTGCTTAGTTGAGTATTCAAATAAAGATAAGGTATTTAGTGTCCAAGTCATTTTTATAACAACTAGTTATGAAGGAGAGCATTATGATAGTGGAAATGAAAGCATTGAACAAAGGTATTTTAGTAAAGAAGAACTCCCAACCGATTTAAACCCTACCCAAGCTCCATTTATTATGGATTGGAAAAAAGGGAGTAAGCAGCCCGTTATTAAGTAAGTTTTTATTTATAAGGATGGAGAAAAGGAGAGGGACGATGCGTCACTGGAAAATAGGGGTACTTATTTTAGTAATTTCTACTACTCTTATAGGATGCAAGAATCCAACTGAACAAGCCAATGCATCATTAGAAAAAAAGTAGAACAACAAGAGGCTAAAGTGGAAAGTGTTAAACAAGAGTTAGAACAGCTTCAAAAAGAACTCTCATCAAAAAAACAAGATCTAATCTATAAGGAAGAAGAACAAAAACACACCAAAGAACTTTTACATAAAGCTTTATCTTACCTAACTGAAAGTCAACTACATAAACTAGCTAAGACACAATATGAGTACACATTAGAAATAAATGAAAAACCTGTTCCTAAAGACGGGAGCATAGAAATAGGTGAAGACAAGATAAAAATTTCCCTTATAGAGAGAACTCATAATTATCAAGTGTTGCCAACTGAAATAAGCCGTAAAGGAGAATTGAACGAGGATTATTATACACATATACAAGACATAGCTCCTGCTCCAGAGAACACTTCTTTTACGGATGGCACCATTGTAACCGGTATCCATTATCAATTTGATAAAAGAAATCTTAAATCGTCTATAACTTTTTCAATAACTAAAGAATTAAAAGAGCGGTTAGGATTACATACAACTTCTATACAAGTGAAGTTAAAGTAAGTTGTATGTAAATACAATTTTTATAGGAGGGGTTTCATGAGTATGGAAACGGAGGTAGCTAAACATATTTATCGCATGAGAAAAAGCTTTATTAATGGAGGTGTGGCCGAAAGAGTCAGATGGGCAATGGTGAATGTTAAGTTGGTATGAAGAGAAAACCTCTTGATTGATAGGATATTTAATATGGCCTCGAGGTGGTACGCATGAGTAAAATCGTTAAAATCATTCTATTTGTGATCGGAATCATCATTTTTATTAATATTTTATTAATGATTGTTGGTGTAGTTGGCTTACTGACCCCTTAACAAAGATTAGTGTATGGAGGTGACAGTATGTTTATCGAAGAAAATTCTACAAGGTAAAAAAAGAGTTTGTCGATACTTTCAATGAACATTTTAACAAAACCAATTTACCAAATCAGTTTAAACACGGCTCAAGGCTAGTTGGTAGAGGGATAAAGGAACATGACGAAGATATGGTAGAAATTTTTGCAATATGGGAATTTTTATAAGGCTAATGATGAGATTGAAGCGAATGTAAGAAGTGACGAAGCAAATTTGAAACGTGTTCAAAATTGGTATCGTAAAAATGGTGGTAAGGAGTACATTCCATCTAAATACATAAAAGAAGTAAAGAATGAATACATCGAGTCTACAGTAATGTGATGAAAAAGATATATGTATAACTATTAAAGGAAGTTGCGGTAAAAGATGTTTATAAAGGAGAAACACAATCTCATATATAATTTAATCATGTGGACGATTCTATATATGGTTATTTTTCATCTTAATAAGATTTCCATCGATCATTTATTATGGTATAAAATAGGTTTTATCGCTCTATATGGTATATCTTTAGCTAGACAGGTATATAAGGTGTATAAAGAGAAAGAAACCAATGAGGTCAACAAATCTCATACCAAGTGAAAGCTGTAAAAAAGCTTTTCACTTGCTATTTCCTTTTGAGGAGAGCTTATTGAATTCTTGAATAAGAAAGTTCAGGTTCTGTTATTTTTTTCTTCATGATATTCAAAAATAGGTCTGCATAATAAGGGTCCCACTGTGTTCCTCTACCACCTTCAATGATAGATAATGCTTTTTCGAATGGCATTCCCTTTCGGTACGGACGATCAGAGGTCATGGCATCAAACGCATCTGCTACAGCCATCAAACGACCAAACTTAGGGATATTATAACCACTCAAACCTTCAGGATATCCTCTTCCGTCAAAACGCTCATGATGATATTTTACGCCAGGTAAGAGAGGTTGAAGCTCATCTGGTAAATCAACTTGCTCAAGAATGTTGGCTCCCATTACAGGATGTTTCTTAATTAATTCAAATTCCTCATCTGTTAACTTGCCATCTTTTAATAGAACGTTATCTCGGACGCCAATTTTGCCAATATCATGAAGAAGAGCTGATTTTCGTAGTAAATCCACTTCATCCTCAAGTAACCCAGCTTCATTTGCAATTATTATAGAGTATTCTGCAACACGTTTAGAATGGCCGGCTGTATATGCATCTCTTGCATCCAATGTTGCAGCAAATACGGTGAAAAAACTTTCTAACAGCTGTTCATTTCGTTCATCTCGATCTTGTATACCAGAAACCATATGATTAAAGCCAGAAACGAGATGAGCAAATTCATCTGAATATGTATTCTCCATTTGTTGGAGGTCACCCGTGTACACTTTTTCGAATCGCGTTTGTAACGATTGAATCGGCTCTTCTATGCTTTTGTATAAAAGAATAGACCCACTAAGCGAAAGACCAAATATAACGAGCACGATAATCGATGCCCAATTCCAATAACTTGATAAGCTAGTAGAATTGCTTTCCGTAAGACGTATTTGAGCTGCAAGAATAAATAATAAGACAGGAAACACAGAAGTGAACAGTGCACTAACTAATAATTTACGTTGAATACTAAGGTGATACTTCCCCTCAATCGTCAATGGGGTAGACTGTAGCCTCAATGCTTTCTTAGAGATGTCCTGGATAATATCTTGTGCTGAACGGTAAGTAAGAAAGAATTCAATCAGCGCATGCATGACTGCTATAAGAATTGCCCCACCCCAAGCTAACCCGACATAATAATAAGGTAAGCTTAATAATCCGCTAGCTATAAGAATCATAGACAGGATAGAAGCAGGTAAGGAAAGCCCAAATAAATGTGGGCCTAAAATACGCTTAACTGTAAGCATAGGAAATCGGTGTGCTGTAAGAAAGGCACTTTCTAACTCAGCTAGTGATGGAGAACTTGAGTGGTAGATTAGCTTTACAGGTTGTATATGCTTTGAATACATAAGAAATTCACTTGCTAACATAACTATTCCAGAAATAATCATGATCACCAGAAGATAAACCATTTCTGAAAATGAAAGAGTTAGAGTATGAAAGATAAATACACTGCCGACCCCAAAGACGGCAATCATGGAACCGATAATATAATTAAGTAAGATTCGCTTTTGAAATAAGGAAAAAGAACTCATGAAATACCCCCGAATCGTTTCATAGCTATGAGTGAATTATACCAAAGATTGCTAGACTATTGAGAAAATGTTGGGAATTAATATTTTTTGAGAACTAAAATGGATTATTTACTATAGTTAATTTTGTAACTACCGTATCATCATGTTGGTGCATCCTATACTTTATCAATTATATATAAAAAAATAAGACATTGAGATTAGGGTCTCAATGTCTTATTCCTGTCATCATAAAAAATTTTTTATAAAAACATAGATGCTCCAGCAAGCAATGATGTAAGCAACATAGAAATAATCATCAAATAGATGATGAACTTCTGTCGCTTTTCACGCTTGGATGGTTTTCGTGGAGCGTCGCTATTTTGTGGTTGGTTTTTTTTAGCTGTTTTTGATGCCACGGATACATCCTCCTTCACCCGATGTGCTAACGCTATTTTAACTTGATTTGTTAAAAAGAACAAGCTTCTCTTTTTCCAAAGCTATTCTCCTCATTACTTATGATAATTTTTAACAAAATAAGGGTTGTTTCATGATAAAATAAAATTGTCGAAAAAATGAAAGGGTTTTCTTGAGCTTTCGTTGAATAATATTCGATTAGGATAGAAATTACATAAGGGGGAAGAGCGAATGAGTTCATCTTTTCACAGCCAACAAGAACAGTGGGAAAAAGAAGCAGATAAAGTAACGGAGCGCTTTCCTGAGCGTAAAAACACATTTGAAACTAGCTCTCATATTGAAATAGATCGTTTATATACACCAGATCGAGTAGATGAAGAATATGTCGGAAAATTAGGATTTCCCGGTCAATATCCTTACACTCGTGGTATCCAGCCGACCATGTTTCGAAGCAGGTATTGGACAATGCGACAATACGCAGGTTTTGGATCAGCTAAAGAGACAAATGAAAGGTTTCGTTACCTTTTAGATCAGGGCCAAACAGGTCTTTCGGTTGCGTTTGATTTGCCTACGCAAATAGGGTATGACTCTGATGATCCCATGTCTGAAGGAGAAGTGGGAAAAGTTGGTGTAGCAATCGATTCGTTAGCTGATATGGAAACATTGTTTGATCAAATCCCATTAGATAAAGTGAGCACCTCCATGACGATTAACGCACCTGCATCTGTATTATTATGTATGTATATTGCAGTCGGGGAAAAGCAAGGTGTAACGAAAGAAAAACTAACAGGCACGATTCAAAATGATATATTGAAAGAATATATTGCTCGAGGTACGTATATTTTTCCTCCTAAACCTTCCATGCGGATTATTACCGATATATTTGGTTACTGTCATGAGAATTTACCTCGTTTTAATACAATCAGTATATCAGGCTATCATATTCGAGAAGCCGGTTCCACTGCTGTACAAGAAATAGCCTTCACGATAGCCAATGGCATGGCTTATGTAGATTCAGCTATTGATTCAGGTCTTGATGTAGATCAGTTTGCACCGAGATTAGCATTCTTCTTTAATGCTCATAATCAATTTTTTGAAGAGGCAGCGAAATTTAGAGCAGCTCGAAGAATCTGGGCTAAAATTATGAAGGAACATTATAAAGCAGAAAATCCAAAGAGTTGGAAGCTCCGTTTCCATACACAAACAGGAGGTTCAACTTTAACAGCCCAACAACCAGATAACAACATTGTACGAGTAGCGCTGCAGGCGTTATCAGCTGTGATGGGTGGAACGCAAAGTCTTCATACAAACTCTCGTGATGAAGCATTGGCATTACCGACTGAAGAGTCTGCTCGTATTGCCCTACGAACTCAACAAATTATTGCGAACGAGAGCGGTGTAGCAGATACAGTGGACCCACTAGGTGGCTCATACTATGTGGAGCACCTAACGGATAAAATTGAGGAAGAAGTGAATTCATATCTCGAGCAAATAAGAGATATTGGTGGAGCGGTTCAAGCAGTGGAAGAAGGATTCATGCAACGCGAAATCCATCATGCAGCTTATGAAGCTCAAAAAAATATGGAAAAAGGCGAAGATATTATTGTTGGACTAAACCAGTATCAAATCGATGAAGAGGTTCATGCGGAACTTTTACGAGTGGATGAGGCATTGGAAAAACAGCAAGTAGAAAAGACTCAATCTATAAGAGAGAAACGTGATCAGCAAGCTGTTGAACAAGCGCTCAGTCAAATCGAACAGGCAGCTAAACATTCAGATATAAATTTAATGCCTCTTATATTAGATGCTGTTAAAGCGTACGCAACTGTAGGGGAAATTTGTAATGTGTTACGTAAGGAATATGGCGAATATACAGGAATGTAATGAAGGAGGACATATATTATGGCGGATCGTACAATTCGAGTACTCATTGCAAAGCCAGGACTAGATGGACATGATCGGGGCGCTCTTGTCATTGCTCAAGCACTCCGAGATCATGGGATGGAAGTTATTTATACAGGGTTACGACAATCTCCGGACCAAATTGTTCAGGCAGCTATACAGGAAGATGTGGATGTCATTGGACTTTCTTCTTTATCAGGTGCACACCGCTCTTTATTTCCTAAAATAGTGGAGGTTCTTGCCAAGAATGATGCAGAAGACATCCCTGTCATTGGCGGGGGTGTTATCCCTTATGAGGATATCCCGTACTTAGAAGAAAAGGGAGTCAATAAAATATTCACACCAGGTACTCCTACAGAAGAGATTGCAAAATACATTCAACGCTTGATACACCCTCAAGCACAAACAAGTTTGAATCCACCAGAAAAAATAGCTCATATCGGTATTGCTGTGTCTAACATTGAGCATGCTTTGCCATTCTATACCAATACGTTAGGGTTAAGGCTTACAGGAGTCGAAGAAGTACAATCAGAAGGGGTCAAAGTGGCATTCTTGAAGCTAGGAGAAACACAATTAGAGTTACTAGAGCCAATCCATGAAGATTCTTCTATAGCTAAGTTTATTAACAAGCGAGGAGAAGGCTTTCACCACATGGCTTTAGAAGTACAAGATATCAAAGAACGATTGCAGCAATATAAAGATCAAGGAATTTCTCTTTTAAATGAAGAACCAAAGCAGGGCGCACATAACTCACAGGTGGCATTTTTGCATCCCAAAGCAGCGAACGGAGTGTTAATGGAATTATGTCAACATGAAAAGGAGGGAGAATAGGATGGATATTTTTGATAAGATAAATGAATTATATGATAAACGTCGCAAAGTAGAAATGGGTGGAGGCGACGAGAGAATAGAGAAGCAGCGAGAAAAAGGAAAAATGACCGCAAGAGAAAGGATTGACTATTTACTTGATGAAGGAACATTCGTTGAACTGAACCCATTTGTGGAGCATAGGGGAACTGCATTTGGAATGGAAGGCAAAGAAGCTCCTGGAGAAGGAGTCGTAACTGGGTTTGGTAAAATAGAAGGTCAAGATATATACCTTTTTGCACAAGATTTTACCGTTTTTGGTGGAGCACTTGGGGAAATGCATGCCAAAAAAATTGCTGCAGCCATGGATCTTGCCTACAAAAATGGCACTCCTTTTATCGGACTAAATGATTCGGGTGGGGCTCGTATTCAAGAAGGAGTATCTTCTTTAGATGGCTATGGTCAAGTGTTTTATCGAAACTCCATCTACTCGGGTGTTATACCCCAAATCTCCGTTATTATGGGGCCATGTGCAGGTGGAGCTGTATATTCACCGGCAATTACAGATTTTGTGATTATGGTAGAAGAAACCTCTCAAATGTTTATTACCGGACCTAAAGTAATTGAAACAGTAACAGGAGAAAAAATCAGTTCAGAAGATCTAGGTGGAGCTCATGTACATAACCTTAAGAGTGGAAACGCTCATTTGAAAGCCCCTTCTGAGGAGGAGGCGCTTGATAAAGTACGTGACTTAGTTCGATATCTTCCTCCAAATAATGAAGCAAAACCTAAGCAGATTGAGATAGGGGAAGAGGATCATTACCGCCCTGATCTTACAGATTTAATTCCTTTTGATCCTATTCGCCCTTATGATGTAAGAACCATTATTGATCAAGTTGTGGATGATGAGTCTTTCTTTGAAATTCATCCAGACTTTGCGAAAAATATCGTAGTTGGTTTTGGCCGATTAAAAGGGAAAACCATTGGCTTAGTTTGTAATCAGCCTAAATATATGGCTGGTGGGTTGGATATTGATTCCTCTGATAAAGCGTCTCGTTTTATACGTTTCTGTGATGCCTTCAATATACCCCTTGTTACATTCGAAGATGTGACTGGATTTTTCCCGGGCATTAAGCAGGAACATGGAGGGATCATCCGTCATGGAGCGAAAATTCTTTATGCTTATTCAGAGGCAACGGTTCCTAAAATAACGGTCATTACCCGTAAAGCATACGGAGGAGCTTATGTTGCGTTAAATAGTAAGTCCATTGGTGCGGACCTTGTCTATGCTTGGCCAAATGCTGAAATTGCTGTTATGGGGCCAGATGGAGCTGCGAACATTATTTATGCTAAAGAAATTCGGGAAAGTGAGAACCCAGAAGCAACCCGTCAAGAAAAAATTAATGAATACCGGGAGCGATTTGCCAATCCATACGTGGCAGCTGGATTAGGTATGGTGGACGATGTAATTGATCCACGAGAAACTAGAATATCCCTCATCCAAGCATTAGATATGTTAAAAAATAAAACAGAAGAACGTCCTAAGAAGAAACACGGAAATATTCCGCTATAATAACTAGATGATTTGACACAGAGGGTGGCTTTCGCTAACGTACAAGTTATAGCCATCCTCTTTTTACTAAGGATGTTGAAACAAAGTACTGAAATATAGTATAAATTTACATAGCTTTAGGAGGAATTAATATGCCAAAGATTAACCGAGAACGACTAATAGAAGAATTCCTAGAACTTGTCCAGATTGATTCAGAGACAGGGGACGAAGCAAAAATTGCTGAGGTTTTAAAAGATAAATTTAGAAACCTAGGTCTGGATGTCACAGAAGATGATTCCAAAGAGGAAACTGGTCATGGCGCTGGAAACTTAATCTGTAATTTAAAAGGGCATCGTGCTGAAATAGATACGATATATTTTACTTCACACATGGACACGGTTGTCCCGGGTAATGGTGTGAATCCGTCCATTGAAGATGGATATGTTGTAACCGACGGCACAACAATTCTAGGAGCTGATGACAAAGCAGGTTTGGCGGCTATACTAGAATCGATTCGCACTTTACAAGAAAATCATATTGAACATGGAGATATCCAATTTATTATTACAGTAGGAGAAGAATCAGGTTTAAGAGGTGCTAAAGCATTAAAGCCTGAGTATATAAAAGCTAAATACGGATATGCAATTGATAGTGATGGAAAAGTAGGAAATATCGTTGTAGCTGCTCCTACACAAGCCAAATTAAACGTAGTTGTGAAAGGTAAGACAGCACATGCTGGTGTGGCACCTGAAAAAGGAATATCTGCCATTACTATTGCTGCAAGAGCTGTTGCAAAAATGCCTTTAGGACGTATTGATGACGAGACTACAGCAAATATTGGTCGTTTTGAAGGTGGCCAAAAAACAAATATCGTATGCGATCATGTGGAAGTTTTAGCAGAGGCTCGATCCCTTATACCTGAAAAGATGCATGAGCAGGTTGAAAAGATGAAACAAGCACTCGAGGAAACTGCTGAAGAAATGGGTGGAAGTGTAGAAATCGATGTTGATATTATGTACCCAGGATTTAAGCATGAAGAGGGCGATCAAGTTGTAGAAGTAGCCAGAAGAGCTGCACAAAAAATTGGACGAACAAGTGAACTACTTCAAAGCGGTGGAGGTAGTGACGCAAACATTATTGCCGGATTTAATATCCCAACTGTAAACCTAGCAGTAGGGTATGAAGAAATCCACACAACAAATGAACGTATTTCGCTTGATGAATTAGAGAAAACGGCAGAGTTGGTTACGGCAATCATTGAAGAAGCTGCAGCTGAATAAATATAGAAGCTAGCTTGGGTACATTCTCAAGCTGGTTTTTTTATGCACCATAACTTATGATTATAATTTTTAATACAGGCGTAAGGTCCCAACGTATGTTCGTGAACCTGTCTATATCCCTATAAAATGGTAAAATAAGCTAATACTATTTATTCAAATGTCGTCAAATATATTGAAAATTCTAACAAATAGGTTATGCTATTAGTAATATAATGTGAAGGGTGATGATATGGAAGATTTTAAAACAATCGTAGAACTTTGGGAGATTTATAAGGTGGCGATATTGGTTAGTTTGGTAGGGGCATTGATTGGACATTACAAACGGAATTCGTGCATTTTATTGCCGATTGTAAGTATTGATTACAAATTCAAGGACTTTAGGAAGTTGAAACGAAAATCTTATTCAACCTTTAAAAAAGGTCTGATAGGGTTACTAATCACATTGAAAGCTTTTGTTTACTTTATTTTGTACCTGGTCGGTATCCGTTTTGGAGATAACAAAGATACTGATCCTATTCTTTTTGAATTAGGTGTAATAGGTGATTTAATCATTGGAATAGGGGCTGGGGTGATAGCACAAAGTACTATCATTATGTCAGGCGCACATGATCAGTTATCTGTAGTAGTTACAGCTTTATTGGCTGGTTTTGCTGGTTTGTCCTATATACAAAAATTCCAGAAAGAATCATTAGATCATGCTGGGATTGAGTACAGGTCGAAACTTGCTCAGGCTGAAGAGTACTCTGTACAAATGAAAAAAGAAAGCTCTTCAAATCAAGAAGTGGCAGCAACACGAGAAAAAATCTAATACGCTAAAGGAAGAGGTTTTCTATGAACGTACGTTTAACTGCAAAAGAGAGATGGCAATTAGAACAATTACTAGATACATTAAATAACCCATACGAATCAATCGCCAAACGCAGACTGGCCAAAACGAAATTTGATGTGATTTATCATCGTGCTGTTGAAAGAAGTGCAGATGAGGAGAATGAAGAATTAGAGAAGAGTAACGTGGCCGTTTGCATGTATGAAGGGGAAAAAAATCCTTCCAATTAGAAATTGTTCTATTCGAACAGTTCTAGAATTGGAAGGATTTTTTTTGTTTGTCCACTAAATAGCCTGAAGAAAGGAAACTACCATTAGTTGTTGTTCTAATCTAGAAAGGTTAGTTTAAATTTATTAGTTGTTCCATATTAGAGGCATAATCTTGAAGACTTGAAGTTGAGATAATTTTGGTGATCGCACAGAAAGAGCGATGTACCCGTAGATTTAGTTAGAATAAAGGTGGCCGTGGAACAACTCGCGTACTGCCAGCGAGCTGGCAAGCTACCGCCCTCAGGGGATCTCGCCTAGCTCTTTCTCCGGCGGGAGTCTCCTTGTTCCATGGCCACCTTTGCTAGTATTGGGAGCAACGGATACATTGCGAGTTAGAGGGGTTGAGGTATTCGAATATCTTCTGACGGTTTAAACCCTAGTAAGTTCTAGTATCACAATTGGTTTATAACAAAAAATTCTTTGGCAAGAAAGCCAATGGACATTTAGTTCGCTGTTTGTAAAAAATAAAGTTTTATTTGTCCACAAGATCTACCCAAAGAGGGTTTTCACTAAAAATAAGAGCTTATATGTCCTTTCGGCAGACATACAACATTTGGCCGCGGGTCCGATAGCCATTACCCGGCTGGGGGTGAAGGGGAACTTGGAGACTCTCGAGGGAGAAAGAGGTTGGTGAGACCCCGGATGGAGCAAAGCGACTGAGAAGGCTCACCAGCTCACCCGTAGGAAACCGAGTTGCTTCACCGTAACCCCTTCCACGGTTCAAGTATCGGACCCATCACCTTTTGAATATATCTCGAATCCAAGTCTTCAAGATAATGTGGCTATTATGAAGTAATATTTGCTTAAACCTTATGGGAGTGGGGAGGTTCGATATAAGCGAATTTTATATGATATAATGAGATAAGGAACCTATGTTCGTTGGAAAGGGGGGAGTGTATGTCAAAGTGGTATCCCAAAAATGGCCGTGTCATCTTTCATGTAGATATGAATAGTTTCTACGCATCTGTCGAAAGTGCGCGTAATCCTGATTTGAAAGGAAAACCACTTGCTATTGCTGGAAATCCAGAAGAGCGTAAAGGCATTGTTGTGACAAGTAGTTATGAAGCAAGGGCAAAAGGGGTTAAGACGACAATGCCTTTGTGGGAAGCTAAGCGTTTATGTCCTGAATTAACGGTAATGCGCCCAAATTTTGAACGTTACCGAGAAGCTTCTCGTGAAATCTTTCAAATTCTCTCGACTATCACTCCCCTTGTACAACCAGTTTCCATTGACGAAGGTTATATGGATATTACAGATTGTGAGGAGTTAGGTACTCCACTTGAAATAGCTAAACAAATTCAAGATACCATTTTGGATAGATTGGAGTTGCCTTGTAGTATCGGAATTGCTCCAAATAAATTTTTAGCCAAGATGGCTTCTGATATGAAGAAACCGATGGGGATTACCGTTTTACGTAAAAGAGATCTCCCATCAAAGCTTTGGCCTATGCCTGTAGGAGAAATGCATGGAATTGGAGAGAAAACAGCCGAAAAGCTAAATTCTATCAATGTCTACACAATTGATGAACTTGCTAATGCAGACGTTTTACAGTTGAAAGGACTTCTGGGTATTAACGGTGAGCGTCTACAAAAGCGTGCAAATGGTATAGACACTAGACCTGTTGATCCGGACGCTGTATCAGAATTCAAAAGTATCGGGAACTCGCAAACGTTACCCCATGATACGACGGATGATATCGAGATTACAAAAATGCTCCGAAAATTATCGCAGAAAGTTTCGGATCGCATGGATCGAAAACAAGTGATATCCAGGAACATTCAAATTATGATAAGGTATTCAGATCGTCGTACCATAACAAGAAGTAAACAACTTCAAGAGTATATTGAAACGGTAGACGATATATATCATGTGGCACAAAAACTATGGGAAGAACATTGGAATCAAGAACCCATACGCCTATTGGGCGTGACTGCTCAGCACTTTATTGAGAAAAAAGAAGCGGGGATGCAATTAAATTTGTTCACCTATGAAAATGAAGCTAAAAATGAAAAACTTTACACAGCAATTGATCACTTAACCGAAAAATACGGAGCGAATCCTTTCAAAAAACTACGACCACAAGATAAGGCAAATAGCTCGCCCACCACAAGTTTTCAAAAGGATTTTCTAGACGACTATAAAAAATAAATTGTTATGTGAATCACTCCTCAATCTCGAGGGGTGATTTTTTATACTTTGGTATTTATAAAGATGAAACTCCTATCTCGGATTCATTATATGTACCTATATAGGTTACCTTTATTTGTTAAGTCATTAGTATTGATTTGAAATAATAAAAATAATTCATTTCAAAAAACCGTTGTAAACCATACATCCTCATAGTATTATGAGGTTAGAAATGAAATATATTAATATTCATATTTCAAATTATAGTATTGGGGTTGAGCGTATGAGTATTGAACTAACAGACGTCAACAAAATCTACAGAAGTGGTGAAGTGGAGGTACATGCATTAAAGAAGGCTTCCATTGAAGTACCGGATAAGCAAATAGTCGCAATCTTAGGCCCTTCTGGATCGGGGAAATCTACGTTGTTAAATGTCATTGGTGGAATTGACCGACATGATAGTGGCACGATTAAAATCGATCTAGACCTACTTGATGACATGACAGATAAAACGTTAACAGAATACCGTCGGCATACGTTAGGTTTCATCTTTCAACAATACAATTTAATCCCTACACTAACGGTTCAAGAAAATGTGGAAGTAGGTAGGCAACTTAGTCAGAACCCCTTGAATATGCAAGATATATTAGAAAAAGTAGGAATGTTGGATAAAAAAGATAAGTTTCCATTTCAGTTAAGTGGTGGAGAGCAACAACGAGTAGCAATTGCTCGCGCTCTTGTGAAGAATCCTCGTCTATTGTTATGTGATGAACCTACAGGAGCTTTGGATGAGGAGACAGGGAAAAAAATCCTTAGTCTCTTGAAGTATGTAAATGAAACGTTCGGTACAACAGTTTGTATTATTACGCATAACAACGGTATTGGGGAAATGGCCCACAAAGTTATTCGAATGAAAAGTGGAGAAATCATTGATACGTATGAAAATGATGCACCTATGAATCCGGAAAAGGTGAGTTGGGTATGACACTATGGAAAAGTATTATAAGGCATATGAAAGAAAAGAAATTTCAATACATTGGGGTTACATTACTATTAGTAATTTCAATAATGTTATATGTCTCTTTATCCATGGCAATTTCTACCTTAGATAATCGTAATCAAGAGTTTAAACAAACGTATAACCAAGAAGATTTTCATTTTATCGTGGCAAGCAGTATAGACGATGGTCAATTAAAGGATTGGGAAGAACGATTCAACCTAACGTTAGAAAAAAGAATGTACACTGATGTAACGTATCAAGAAGATACAACATTAAGATTATTTTCAAAATCTGACTCGGTGAATACCCCGTATATTTCTGAGGGTGAAATGCCATCAGGGGATAATGAAGTAGCCATATCCTCTGTGTTCGCTAAGGAACATAATCTTTCAGTTGGTGAAAAGATTAACGTGAATAGTCAAACGATTACTGTAACAGGATTTGTGTACTTACCAGATTATATCTATATTCTTGAACGAGAAAGCGACTTAATCAATGATCCTAACTCTTTTGGGATTGGTATTGGTTCACAGGATGTCATTCAATCTTTATCATCTAAAACGATAACTCAGATATTAGGAGCAAATGGAACGAAAGAAAATATTTCATCTTTAAAGGAAGCAGTCACCAGTAATTTTTCTCTTCTAAAATGGTTAAATGCAAAGGACAATCCTCGTATTGAGTTTGTTGAATCTGAAATCCAAGGAGCAAGAGCGACGGTTACCACATTACCATTATTTATATTAGCCTTATCCGTAATGATGGTGTTAATGATTATGAAACGTCAAATCGAGATGCAACGAAAAGAGATCGGTACACTGATGGCTCTCGGATATCGAAAAGGTGAGTTGCGTCGCCACTACATGATGCATGCTGGTTTTATAGGGGTAGTGGGTTCTATTACTGGCATAGTAATAGGTACAGCACTATCCATTCCTATCACAAACCTATACTCTGAATATTACAATTTACCAAGAATTTCTTATTTTGATTGGGATACGAGTGTGCTCTTGGTAGGATTTATTGTTCCAAACGTTATCTTATTATTCATGACGTATCTAGTTATCAAAAAACCGTTAACACAGTCACCTTTAGCATTACTGAGTCCGAAAGATATGTCTACAGGAAAGAAATCATGGCTAGAAAATCTTCCTTTTTTTCATAAGGGTACATTCATGTCACGATTTCGCCTACGCCTACTTATCAGAAGTAAAGCGAGAGCATTATATATCTTGCTTGGGATAATGTTTTCAACCATATTACTAATCTTTGGTTTTATTTCCTACAATGCAATGGGAATCCTAATTGATACGACTTATAAGGAAATTTATCAATATGATTATGCCGTATATTATAATACATTGCAGCAAGATGAAGTGGAAGAGGGGAGTAGCACATTTACCGCTGGTGAAATAAATGTGAAGAACGAGAATGGAGCAAATAGGAAAGCAGTAGATCAAAAAGCTACAATATATGGTATTAAACCTGAAACAGACCAGGTTCAGTTATTAAATGATGAAGAAAAGGTTGTAAATCTAAAAGCCAAACAAGGTTTTATCATCAGTCAACCGTTAGCAACCGTATTGGGAATAAAAGAAGGCGACCAACTTACAATAGGAAATGCCTACAATGAAGAAACGATTACAAGAGAGATAACAGGGGTTTCGAATGTCTATATTGGTCATGCTATTTATTATGAAAAATCTAATGTGAATGACTTTTTAGGTTATCCTAAAGAAGTTTATAATGCAAAATGGACGAATGAAGAGCCAACTCAAGAAGAGTCTATCCTATTTATAGAGGATAAAAGAGATATGATCGAAAACTTTGAGTCTACATCCTCTCTGATGAGGTATTCTATATTTGGGATTTCAGCTTTTGCGTTTTTTATAGGTGTAATTGTATTGACCTTGATTACAAATTTAATTGTCGAGGAGAACTCACCATCGATCTCCCTTTTCAAAGTAATGGGATACACAGACAAGGAAATATCCAAGTTAGTTGTGAACATTTATACACCACTTGTCGTGTTAGCTTATATCATATCAGTGCCAATTGGTGTGCTAGCTATTGATCAAATGATGGCATCCCTTGTTGAGCAAACAGGGTTCTCCTTACCGGTGAAGCTAACGTGGCCAATGATTGGTATAGGATTTGTTATCATCATGGTAACCTACTATGTGTCGCTATTTTTCTCCAGAAAGAAAGTGACGAAAGTTTCCTTACAAGAAGCTTTAAAAAAACAACAAGATTAATAGAGAAACCAGCATGGCATAACTAGCCATGCTGGTTTTAATGTAGTGATTCTTAGTAAATATACTGCTTTTCTAGCTTTATTTCTTTATGAAAAACATAAACTAGATCTTCAATGATGGCACTGGCTGTCGGTAATTTACCAGCGCCTGGTCCTGTAAGGGTGAAGGTTCCTAAAAGGTCAGTATGGACAGTAATACCGTTGTTTACACCATCTACGCTGTAAAGTGGATGTTCATCATCAATTTGCATTGGTTGTATGGATGCAGCCACTTCTCCATTACGCATTTCAACAGTTGCAATATGCTTGATCTTCTGCCCTCTTTGGGCCGCATGTTGAATCTGTTCATTTGAGATTTCCCCTATTCCTTCTCGATACACATCCTCCCAATTTGGTTGTAGATCATAAACCAATTGACTTAAAATCATGGACTTATAAAATGCATCATTTCCATCTACATCATTACTTGGATTTGCTTCTGCAAATCCCTTCTCCTGAGCTTGCACTAAAGCTTCTTCAAAAGTGGTGTGATTCATCGTCATTTCAGTGAGGATATAGTTCGATGTACCGTTTAATATAGCTTCCATCTTTTCGATTTGATTTACCTGTAACAATTGCTTGAGTGTTCGCAAAATAGGCGTGCCTGAAGCTGTAGTAGCTTCATAACCTATATGAACTTGATTCTCTGTAGCTTTTTCTATTAATTGTTTTCCATAACGAGCAAACATTGCTTTGTTGGCTGTAATGACATGAATTCCTTTTTGAATTGCTTGGGATAGGTACTCAAAAGCTGGGTGATCTCCAACTGTCGCTTCAATGATGACATCCACGTCTTTAGAAAGAATATCATGGTAATTTGTTGTAATTGGTATGTGGTTTGGAAGATTGCGTTGTTTCAAAGAATCGTTCACGAGTACGCCTACGAGCTCTGTATCTGTACCTAACTTTTCGGATATATATTGGTCATGAGAAAGGAGTGTCTCATACACTCCTTGCCCAACTGTTCCAAGACCCAGAATGGCTATCTTAATAGTCATGCTTTTCCTCCTTGCTCTGCCTCATATCAAAAAGAGGATTATACTTTAGCTGTTTCATAAGTGTTTTTTGGAGCCCTTACACGTTGAGCTTCACGATATAAACTATCTGTTTCCTTGTAAGATATTGATAGATCGTTCAGACGTTGTTTGGATGTCGGACTTATGATGTTCTGGGTGATGAAGAAATAAGAGTCATCTATCGTTGAAGAAGCTTTTTCGATGCCAAGATTACTTAGGGCATACACAATGTCTGTCTTTTCAGGTAATGATTCATATTCAAAATAGAGAGAAAAACCTAATCTCTCCAATTTAGCAAATTCTTCCGGTTTACTGGTTCGATCAGCGCCAAACACAGCAATGGTTTTAGGGCGTACGATTTGTTCATCTCTATATAGGGAAGAAGAAAGCACTGCTTCTATAGGTGGTTGATGATTGGAATAATCACTCTTTAAGCCAGTAGCTTGCTCTATTGCATATTCTAAATCACTAATAAGATCATCTGTCGACTCCAATCCAATTGATAATCGTATTAGATCCTCTGTAACACCTGTTTTAACAAGGTCTTCTTGATTTAACTGTTGGTGCGTAGTCGATGCTGGATGAATGATTAGTGATTTTGCATCTCCAACGTTGGCAACATGAGACCATAAACGTATATTGTCAATTACTTTTCGTCCTTCTTCGCGTCCACCTTTAATACCAAACACGATAATGGAACCGTAGCCGTTATGAAGGTACTGCTGTGCTAATTGGTGGGATGGATGGTTTTCAAGACCTGGATAGGATACCCAATCAACTCCAGGGTGCGCCTCTAGGTAACGAGATATTATCTGCGCATTTTCTAGATGACGTTCTACTCTAAGGTGAAGTGTTTCTAATCCTTGTAAAAGATAAAATGCGTTTTGTGGACTTAAACAAGCACCAATGTCACGCAAAAGCTGCACACGAAGTTTTACAGCAAATCCTGCTGGTCCGACATCTATTCCATATCGAATACCATGATAACTTTCATCAGGCTCAGTGAACCCAGGAAACTTTTCGTGATTCCAGTTAAAACGTCCACTATCTACGACTACACCGCCTATAGAATTTCCGTGTCCTCCAATCCATTTCGTTGCGGAGTGGATAACAATATCTGCTCCCCAAGAAATCGGTTTGCAGACGTGAGGAGTAGCAAATGTACTATCCACTAGAAGAGGGATATGATGAGCATGGGCAACATCAGCAACACTTTCAATATCAAGCACATCTAAACTAGGGTTTCCTATTACTTCCGCAAAGATAGCTTTTGTTTTAGGAGTAATGGCTGAACGGAAGCTTTCTGGATCCGTTCCATCCACAAACGTTACGTGAATTCCATACTTTGGAAGCGTCACTGCAAATAGATTATAAGTCCCACCGTATAGGTTCGTGGAAGTAACAATTTCATCACCAGCACTTGCTATATTTAAAATAGCTAAAGTGATAGCTGCCATACCTGAAGAAGTAGCTACTGCGGCAACACCATCTTCTAATAGGGCGACTCGTTGTTCAAAAGCATCAATGGTAGGATTACCAATTCGAGTGTATATGTTTCCAGGTTCTGCTAAGGCGAATAGGTTTTGAGCATGTTCTGTGTCATTAAATACGTAGGAAGTTGTTTGATAAATAGGTACCGCACGTGATCCAGTAGTTGGATCTGGGGATTGACCTCCGTGTAAACTTAACGTCTCCAATTGATATTGATGATAGGGTAGTGTCATACAACAATTCCTCCTTAAAATTTTGAGAGATACTAGGAAAAATTGCCTGACAGGTAAGGAGGAAGAGGGTAAAATAAAAACCCCCTTCCTAAGAAGAGGGTGTATATGTACAGTCCTCCTCTTATCTTCCAGATCCTCATGACCTGTAGGAATTAGCACCTTTCCCAAACCGTTTGTTTGGATGGTTGCCGGGCTTCACAGGGCCTAGTCCCTCTGCCGCTCTAGATAAGAGATATTAAATTTACTTTCTTTGTTCCACTTGTATAGGATTATATCCTATACTGCATTAAAACGTCAATACAGTTGTTAGATAAATTAGAATATTAATTCTGTATTGAATATTCTAATTTAATATAGTGAGTCGTTAGCAAAATATGTTAGTTTTTTACTTGCAACAAAGTTAAATGTATTTAATACTAAATGGTAACTTAAAGGAATGTAGGAGTTGAGATTTCATGCCTAAATACGCAAGCTTTGGCAGGAAGTTATTAGCTGATTTATTGGATTATTTACTATTTGGTATAGTTGTTGCTACGATTATCTTTTTTGTAACAGGTAAATTTTCTTTAGTGGATGCTAACGGCTCCATCTACTTTGAGCTTTCCCATGTTCTTTATATGACTTTGTTGCCTTTACTTTGGAGCGGCTATATTGTTGGCAAGCGAATATTTAATATTTATATTACCAAAGATGGTCAACCTTTAATATTATCAACAATGGTACTTCGTGAAATCTTTGGCAAGTTTATCTTAGCTGGGGTTACACTACACTAGGTACTACTGTAATCATTAGTATCTTCATGATAAACATTCGAGAAAATCGACGTGCTATTTAAGATTTGATTGCAGGAACGATGTGGTTCATGGGAAGCCCGCAAAAACATAAGCCTTTTTCATTTTTGGTATAATGAAAATAGTTATTAAATATGGGTGTGATACACTATGGTAAATAAAATTATTCTCTTTGATGGTGAATGTAACTTCTGTGATGTAAGTGTGCAGTTTATTTTAAAACGTGACAAGCAAGAACAATTTACATTTGCGTCCTTACAAGGTGAACACGGTCAAAAATTATTAAAGCAGCATGGCATTTCTTCAAGTGTTGATAGCTTTGTTTTAGTAGATGATAAACAGATACACTTCCAATCAACTGCAGCGCTTAAAGTATGTAAGGAGTTGGCTGGCGCATGGAAATTGCTCTATGTGTTTATTGTAATTCCAAAACCAATTAGAGATAAAGTGTACAACTTTGTTGCTAATAATCGATATAAATGGTTTGGGAAGAAAAATCAATGTGCTTTGCCTTCACCTGAAACAAGAAAGCGTTTTTTAGACTAATAAAAACCTCCTATCGTTTAGGAGGTTTTTTTATGTTCAAATATAATCTGAGTTTCTTTCAATATGGCCCCAAAGCCTTTTTTGATGGGGGTGTTTTATTATCGTCTAGAAAATCATTAACGGGTAGTGGATAACCCTGCTAAAGATATGGCCACGTTCAGCTCCAGCGCCCAGCGACTAGCAAACTTCCTGCCCCTCTTTACGATAAGTCAACATCGAATCGCCATCGCTCTTCATGGTTCCTATATCTCTGAAAAGATTTAAGGAAGTTCTATTAAGGTCGCTGCATCGTGCAGCAACATCGAACCAACCCACATCGTGAGGGCAGCAGTTTGTACGTCGCTAAGCGGGTGCCTTGGGCTTTTGTTCCTAGCGATGTTCTTTATCTCCTTGGAATCCTTTTTTGGAATTACGGTTAGAGACTCTTTCCATCTTTTCACGACTAATCGTTTCATCGTTTAACTCTACATTTCCAAGGCTTTCTGTAGGTGTCATGTTATTTTTTTGTGCAGCATCATGTGTAACTTTGCGTTTGGTCATAGTAGACCCTCCTTTCCATTCTATTTTTTACAAATCACAAGGTATCATGCATGTATTATTCTTTTTCAATTTCGTCCATCATAGTGATGAATGCTTCAGGATTTTCGAATTGTTTCATTTCCCAATTGGCATGAATCCATTTCACTAATTCCTCTTTAGAATTAAAAACCTCACCACTTGTATCTTCTTTTCTAATCATGTAGCGTCCATTATCTGGATCATTGGTGACTACACAAGGGTAAGCTCCGCTTTTGCCATACAATTGATGTTCCAAAAAACATTCTCCTTTTTATCGTAGTATTTACCCTTAACATGGACTTATTCTTAATACGATTAATGAATGATTCTTATGGGAAAATCAATACTAAGAACAATAAAATAAGGAGGTACACACTTATGAAAAAAATTAAAATCAACCGTGAAAGTCATAATAAATTAGCTGGTGCATTTAACGCTAACATGAAAATCAGTAAAGCGTTTAATGAACAAGATAAAGAAGATGGGGTTACAGAGGGTGAATTACTGTCTAGTTATTACATGAAAGAAGACATAGATGATGTGAACTATTCAACAGAAAGAAATGGGAAAAGTGTTAACGACCAAGTTCGTAACCACGAATGATGCGATGTAGAGGTAGTTTATGTGTGTAGGCTTTAGGAAATAGGATTCTTCCCCATAAAACAGGCATGCTTTGATTAGCATGCCTGTTTTTACGTTACTCCAGTTCGTTATGATCTTCTTCATCCTCAAGGTAGCTATCTGTTTCAGAATAATGTATTTCTCCCACTATCGACATCATTCCGGATTCATCTAGGTCTTCTTCATATTCATCATGTTGGGCGTTAGGATACACTGTTACGTTATTGCCATACATATCAACACCTGTGAAGTTTTCATAATCCTCAACGTAACTTACATTTTCATCTGAGTTTATATACGTATCATCATATTGTTCAATATCCTGACCTGAGAAATCGGAAGGTGTTTCGGATGTCCCGTATCGGGCCACATCTTGCCATGAATCTTCTGAGTCATAGAATGCGGTAGAAATGGATTCATCTGAACGTCTACGTAATCCAGGTTGAAGCACTTCTTCCTCAACAGGCCGTTGCTCATGTTCTTCTTGGTCTGGGCTGTGTTCTTTACAATATACGGTCGTCGGAAGGGCTTCCAAACGTTCGAATGGTATTTCTTTATTACATTCTTCGCAACGTCCATAACTTCCTTGATCCATTCTATATAGTGCTTGGACAATATCTTTTAACTCTTTTTCTGCGTGTTCATTTAATGCAATATCCTTTTCACGCTCATATAGATAAGTGGCATTATCACCAGGATGGTTATCATAATTGGAAAGTTCACTAACGGACTCTTGAACGGACTCGTCTTCCAAGCCATAGTGATCATTTTGCTCTAAATGGGTCAACAGCTCTCTTTGTTGACTGTACAATTCTGTTTTTAGCTGTTGGGTTTGTTTCTCTGTTAACATGGTTTTCCCTCCTTGGAGGTTTTACTTTTCGAACATACATATAGTATTTACATCCTTAATGAAATCATGCTTTAAGATATAGCATCTAGGCTTACGATATATACGTCTTAAGGCTTACTTGAAAATATGGCTGTAGCTCATTATGCAATCCTTTTGAGACAGGTATGATAAGAGTAAGAAAGATGAAAGGAGGGCAACCGCATGAAACAATTTCTATGGTTTATCGCTGGATTAGTTGCTTTGTCTCTAGTTCTTGCTAACTTAGGTCCAATGATATTGCTTGGAGTTAGTGTATGGTTGTTGTACATCATTTTCAAGAAATTTATGAAGACCGATTCTACAGCAAAAAAAGTCTTATGGGTCGTATTGGGCTTAATTGTCTTAAGCATTACGGTGTCCAATTTATACGCATTAATTGGAGTAGCTGCAGCTTATGTTCTTTATGTACTTTACAAAGGCTGGAAATCGAAGAACAATGATCACGTTGTTGGCGATTCTATTCAAAAAGATGATGATCCATTTATTAATTTTGAAAAGCAATGGGCAGAATTAAATAAATCGTAAAGGGAGAGATTACATTGGCAAATTTATTTACCCGAATTAAAGAATCTATTTCAGCTGATTTACACGACATGTTAGATGAAAAAGAAGAAAAAAATCCAGTAGCAGCATTAAACCATTACCTTAGACAAAGTGAACAAGAAACAGAAAAAGTACGTAAGCTTGTAGAGCGACAATATCGTTTGCGAGAAGAGTTTTCGAAAGAAGCTCAGCAGGCAAGAGATATGGCTGATAAGCGAAAACAACAACTAGAAATTGCACGAAAAGCTGGGGAAGAGCAAATGGTAGAATTTGCAATGAGGGAATATGAAGAATACACAGCTCGTGCTGAGCGGATGGAGAAATCAAGACAAGAAGCAGCTAGCCAGCTAGAAACGTTAGAACAAAAGTATGAAGAAATGAAGCATCGATTAAAAGACATGAAGCTTAAGCGAATGGAAGTGATGGGGCGCGAAAATATCGCAAGAGCTCATCACCGCATGGATAGCGTGATTAACGAGTCTTCTGATAAGCCATATTCGCGTTTCGGGGAACTAGACCAATACATTCAAGATTTAGAATACAAAGTAAACAGTTCCTATTACAAAAGTACATTTGACAGTAAAATAGCACAATTAGAAAAAGATATGGAAAATAAAGAAAACGTTTCAGTCCAATCATAAAAATATGATATCCTAAAGGAAATAAGTGTAGGAAAAAAAGGCGCAGTGCTCTGCGTCTTTTTATATCGAAAGGTACAAGTTTATATTATAAGATAAACTATGAAAGAAAGGAGGACATCTAATGCTATCACGGTTATCAACCAGTACATTAAATTGGATTATCATCATTGGATTTATCCTGTTAGGCGTAGAAATAATTTTCTTTAATGGTGGTTTAATCTTTTCGTTACTGTTCTCCTCTCTTTTATTGTATGTAGGGAAAAGAAAATACTACAGAACCTTTGGTAAAGTTTTGTTTTGGGTAGGAGTCATCACAATCTTCTTTACAGTAATAAATATGATTGCTGTACGATTTTTATTGATAGCAGGCATTGTCTTATTTGTTCGTTATTACTATAAGACAAAACAAAATCCTGACAAATGGGAAGCTATATTTGCAAGTTCAACTGTTCAGGAGAATGAACATTTATGTCGAACAGCACCATTACTTAAACAACGACTGATGGGAGATCAAATTACAAGTGAAGTTGGATATGAATGGCATGATGTCAATATTCATGGTGGATTTGGGGACCGTGTGCTTGATTTAAGTAATACAGTTCTCCCAGATGAAGCTGTGATATCCATACGTCATTTAATTGGAAATATTGAAATATACGTTCCCTATGAGGTAGAAGTAAGTGTCCACCATAGTTCTATATTAGGTAGAGCTAATATATTTGGAACCCATCATCTTAAATTGATGAATCATCAACTTTCATATCATACACCTGGATATGTAACAGAGAAACCCAAGGTTAAGATCGTTACCTCCTTATTCTCTGGAGATATCGAGGTGAAACGAATATGAACCTTTTGTCTCGTCAAACCATAGCTGGATTATTGTTTTCATTCACCATTACTATTCTGATATTATTTATTACTTTTTTAGCATTTCCACTCAATGAGTGGTCTGATTTATGGAATCAAGAAACATTTGATATACCTTATATAATGTTTATTAGTACCTTTGTTATTTGTACAGGTGTACTAGGTGGCTGGTATTATGGCTGGATGTGGAGAAGGAGAGTTCATGCAATATACCAGCGTTTAGATGAACTGATGAAAGGTCATCCACTTTCATTAGACCACACTGAACAGGTTATTGAATTTATTCAATTAAACCAACAGCTTCAAAAACTTGAAGATAAACTCACCAAGCAAACTGAATTATCACAAAGGCTAGCAACTGAAAGAGCAAATGAGCGGGAAGAAAGCCTTCAAGAAGTAGTCGTTCAAGAACGTAATCGACTAGCTAGAGAATTACATGATTCGGTAAGTCAACATTTATTTGCGGCTTCCATGATGATGTCAGCTATAAATGACTCTAACCCTCCAGAAAATGATGGTATAAGAAAACAAATGAGTATGGTTGAACATATGATTCAACAATCCCAACTTGAGATGAGAGCCTTGCTCCTTCACTTACGTCCCGTTCCACTAACAGGAAAGAGTCTCCAAGAAGGAATGCAAGAATTGTTAGAAGAACTCACTCAAAAGGTGCCGATGGAAATAGACTGGAAGGTAGAAACGTTCCATCTCGATAAGGGGATAGAGGACCAGTTATTTCGTATATTACAAGAGGCTGTTTCCAATACCTTACGTCATGCTGAGGCATATTCCCTCCATGTGATGCTTATTCAAAGAGATGAATTTGTTATCATGAGGGTGGTAGATGATGGAAAAGGTTTTAATGTAGAAGAAGAAAAAACAAGTTCATATGGATTACACAACATGCAGGAGCGTGCTATGGAAGTAGGTGGTACATTAAAGGTGATTAGTTTACCAAATCAAGGTACTCGTCTTGAGGTAAAGGTACCTTATGTAAAAGGAAAGGGGGATGACAATGATTAACGTTCTCTTTGCAGATGATCATGAAATGGTTCGCATTGGAGTTTCCGCATACCTATCTTCACAAAAAGATATTGATGTTATAGCTGAAGCTGATGATGGTCAGCAGGCTGTAAATTTAGCTTTACAGCATCGGCCTGATATTATATTAATGGACCTTGTTATGAAAGAGATGGATGGTATAGAAGCAACAAAAAGAATTATTGAGCAATGGCCAACTGCTAAAATCATTATCGTGACAAGCTTTTTAGATGATGAGAAAGTATACCCAGCGTTAGAAGCTGGAGCAACAAGTTATATGTTAAAAACTTCCAAAGCAAATGAAATAGCAGACGCAATTCGGTCAACATATGAAGGTCAATCCATCTTAGAACCAGAGGTAACAGGGAAAATCATGAACAAAATGCGTCAAAAGCCAGTACAATACCCTCACGAATATTTAACAGAAAGAGAAAAAGAGATTTTAATGTTAATGGCAGAAGGGAAAGTGAATCAAGAAATAGCAGACGAGCTATATATTGCATTGAAAACTGTAAAGGTTCATGTAAGTAACATTTTAGGAAAGCTAGAAGTACAGGATAGAACACAAGCCGTAATTTATGCGTTTAAACATGATTTAGTAAAGTAATCATTCTTAACCCTTTATAATAAAAAATAAAGAACATAAAAGGGAATTACGAAACATTTACTAATGAAAAAGACTATGTAAGCAAAGGGTGAAGGAAATGACTAAAAAGAAAGTTGGCATATTATTTGGAGGGAAATCCTCAGAACATGAAGTATCATTACAATCCGCCAAAAATATTGTTGATGCAATTGATAAGGAGAAGTATGAGGTAGTGTTAATTGGCATCGATAAAGATGGAGGTTGGCATGTGAATGATCAATCTCAGTACTTGTTGCATGCGGAAGATCCTAAATTAATTACGTTAAATAAAACGAATGAGGGTGTAGCAGTTGTTCCAGGTAGCACAAGTAATCAAATGCTGAATCTTTCCACGACAACAAGCTTAGGTCAGTTAGATGCAGTTTTTCCAATTCTTCATGGGACGTTAGGGGAAGACGGAAGTATCCAAGGTATGTTGCGACTAGCCAACATCCCATATGTTGGTACGAATGTGTTAGGGTCAGCTATGTGCATGGATAAGGATATTACAAAGCGCTTGTTAAGGGACGCTGGTATTGGTGTAGCTAAATGGTACTCTTATAAAAAGCATCAAAAAGATCGAATCCAATTCAATGAAATGAAAGATAATCTGGGAATGCCGTTTTTTGTAAAACCAGCTAACCAAGGCTCTTCAGTAGGAGTTAGTAAAGTAAGAAGTGAAGCGGAATTTACAAAAGCTATAGAAGAAGCATTCTTATATGATTATAAAGTTATTATTGAAGAGGGTGTAGTAGGAAGAGAAATTGAATGTTCTGTATTGGGCAATGAAGAGCCTAAGGCATCCGTACCTGGAGAAATTCTGTCGTCAACTGATTTCTATTCTTACGAAACAAAGTATATCGATGAAAGTGGGGCAAAGTTAGAAATTCCTGCTTCATTAGATCAACAAACAGAAGATCGTGTTAGACAAACGGCCATCGAGGCATTTCGAGTTCTTGAATGTGAAGGATTATCACGAGTAGATGTTTTCTTAAAAGAAAATGGAGAAATTATTGTGAATGAAATCAACACATTACCAGGCTTTACGAAAATCAGCATGTATCCAAAGCTTTGGGAAGCAAGTGGTATTTCATATCCAGCACTTATTGATGAATTAATTGAGCTTGCTATCCAAAGATATGAGCGCGATGCTTCCTTGAAGAATACAAGAGAAGATTAAGAAGGAAATTTAGTAACCCTAGTACATATGACATGTACTAGGGTTTTTTCTTTAAAAGTAAAATAAGAATAAGTTTCTAGCGTGTCTAGCTCAAACTCCCAGCGCCTAGTATGCTTCCCTCGCCTCCGTACAATAAGTTAACATCGAATCACGCATGTTTTCGTGTTTCCTTAATCTCCTACGGAATCAGGTGAAGTTCGATTAAAATCGCTACATCACGTAGCAACATCGAACCAACCTACGTCGTGTAGGCCGCGGCATATACCGTCGCTAAACTGGTGCCCTAAGCTTTTGTTCTGAAGTGCAAATTAATCTTTCTTTGCTCCAAAGACTTGTCAGGCGACAGTTTTCTTCTTTTTAAATAATTGAATATTATGAATATATCTATAGACCTTAACAAACTAAAGGATAAAAGCTATACTTGGTTCCATCATAAAGCAACATATGTACATTTGAGGAGGACAAAAATGAAAATAGGACTTTTACCAAGATTAATTATTGCGATCATAATAGGAATTGGTGCTGGATTATTACTCCCTCAGTGGTGGATACAATTATTGGCTACATTTAATGGTTTATTTGGTGGCTTTCTAAATTTCATTATCCCTTTGATTATATTAGGATTTATCGCTCCAGGTATTGGTGAATTAGGGAAGGGTGCTGGAAAACTAGTGGCACTAACCACTACTGTAGCATACACATCTACTGTTGTAGCAGGGTTGTTAGCCTTCTTTAGTGGGCGTTTGTTATTTCCCACTCTATTATCATCAGGTAGTACATCAGGGAACTTTGAAAACCCGGAAGAGTTTCTTCAATCCCCGTTATTTGAAGTGAATTTAGAACCTGTGATGAGTGTAATGACAGCTCTTATTTTAGCCTTTGTCCTAGGTTTAGGATTAGCTTCTATTAATGGAACATCGCTGCAAAAAGGGTTGGTTGATTTTCGTAGCATTATTGAGAAGGTCATACATTATGTCATTATTCCTTTGCTACCTGTCCACATATTAGGGATTTTCGCGAATATGACGTATGGGGGTCAAGTGGCGATGATTATGTCCACTTTTATAAAAGTATTTGCCGTTATCATCGTACTACACGTTGTTATGCTCCTTGCTCAGTATAGTACAGCATCTGCTCTATCAGGGAAAAACGTACTACATTCCTTAAGAAATATGGTTCCAGCATATTTCACTGCACTTGGTACACAGTCATCTGCTACAACGATACCAGTGACGCTTAAACAAACCAAAAGCAATCAAGTGAGAGAAAAAATAGCTGATTTCGTAGTACCTTTATGCGCCAACATTCATCTGTCCGGTAGTACGATTACACTTGTCAGTTGTTCTATGGCCGTAATGATGCTAAATGGAATGCAGCCTACCTTTACTAGCATTTTTCCATTTATTTTAGCTCTAGGCTTAACGATGATTGCTGCACCTGGTGTACCTGGAGGAGCTGTAATGGCTGTTCTAGGGCTGCTTCAATCTATGTTAGGTTTTAGCGAAACTATGACTTCACTAATGATTGCCCTTTACCTAGCTCAAGATAGCTTTGGCACGGCAACTAACGTAACAGGAGACGGAGCGCTATCCATTATTATTGATAAGTTAATGGGAAAGGATATAAATACTATAGAGGTTGAAGAACATAATAATAAGACTGCTTAAAAAAAACCGGAGAGAATTTAGACTAACCTAATAAAATGAGACACTAAAAAAACACCTTCGAAATGGTACACTTAATAAAAGTACTGATTCGGAGGTGTTTTTGTGTGGGCAAAAACTTTTATTCAGGAGAAATGAAGTGTGAAGTCGTTAAGATAAGATGAGTGGGGTCTTAAGTCTGAGGAATTTCAGTACGTGAAGTTTAAATCAATAGGCATGGATAAGGTCAGAGAGCATGTAGACGATTATATAAAATACTATAATAAAGAGCGAATTCAAGAAAAATTAGGCTACCACTCTCCAATTGAATTTGGAGAAATGGCAGCCTAAGAAGGCGTTTTATTCCTGTCTCAAATGAACAGGTCAGTCTAATTCTTCGGCTTTTTTTATAAAATTAATTCGTTGTTACCAAATGTTTTCTTAAAATGATAACTCTGTTCTTCTTCAAACAATTGATTATAATAAACAGCATGGGAATACCCGTCATAAATAGAAAATAAATAAATGGATGGGAAGAAGAGTAACCATTGGACATTAATCAACTCAGGTATCATTTCAAATTTACCTGTTAATGTATAAAGGAACATTAAAGGGAGTTTTGTGTAGTAACTAATAATAACGGTCCATCCTAATATTGTAATTCCACTAATCAATTTGTTATTACAAATATGAAAGAGACCTGGAAATATCGTGTTCCACACATAAGCCATTTTTGGATTACGTACGTTAAGCGTATTTATTCCCCATGTATCTATGAAGCCAAATGTAAGTTCTCTACTTGATTGTTTTTCTTCAATTAAACTGGATTTATTGGTATCGATGCAGATACGGTATGAATCCCATATCGCAAAAACGAAAAAAGAACAATATAAGGATAGCCAATTGTAATTGATTACCTCATGTACTTGTGAGAAATTACCGATCATGGAATAAAAAATGGCTTCATTCAAGTGAGATAAATTATTTAAGATAATCTCACCGCTAACTAATAATAGTCCTTTCAAATAATGTCCTAAATGAATATGTCCCATGCCTGGAAGAGCAGCTGACCACCAAGCTATGATGATCGGTCGACGTTTCTTAATGTAATTTACGTCAAAGGCACCAATCTTTACCTTGGCTCTCCTCGGTTTAAACATTTTAATGGTTTGGATATTTTTTGACAAAAAAATCACCTCTAACGAGTATTTTGTCCATAACTAGCCACACTATCTAATGGTGTTATTTGTAAAATGGGGTGTTATTATGCATGTTTTTGCTGCTTTTGAAAGTAATGAATATGTGGAAATGGCTATAGGAGAAATTGTGGAACATCAATTTCCCAAAGAAAATATTGTGTTTGTTGAGATGAACAATGAGGAAACTGAGCGTACATTAGTAGATTCGATTAATTATTCAGATGGGATGAGCTTCTCTGATACAACAGCAACTTTAGCCACAATTGGTATGCTTTTAGGGGTCATTTATGGTTCGGTGATTTTTTTAGGTCCTGTTATTATTGGTTTAATTGGATTGGTTGCTGGAGGGTTAATAGGGTATTTTTTTGATAAAAGGAAAGAGAAGCAAAAACTAAAAAGAAGAAAACAAGAAATGAATATTAGAATCTTATTTATCATTCAATGTAAAACATACGCAGAAGTTCAACTTATTCAAGAAATTTGTAGAAAGTATTTTGTTTCCTATTTAGGAGTACACAATAAAGGAAAACAATCTAATAAGGGTGATTAAGAGAGAATGTTACGCCAAGTAGCGTTCTCTTTACTTTGATAACTTTCTGTTATCCGTTATACTTTTTTTAACATTGATATTAATCCTCAAAAGAGTTACAAGGCTAGGGAGGTATAACGAACGAAGCCCTTTATACATAATCATCAGTTTAATTATATCCAACAACAAAACGGGTTGAGGTTGTCTTTAATTTAGTGATGTTGCCACGTCCAGCTCCGGCGCCCAGCGACTAGCAAACTTCCTGCACCTCCTTACGATAAGTCAACATCGAATCGCTATCGCTCTTCGTGTTCCTTTATCTCATACGGAGCCGTCCAGTTTGTACGTCGCTAACCGGGTGCTTGCGCTTTTGTCCGAATGTGTTGGGAGAGAGAACAAGAATCTGGAGGTGAAGATATGACGGAAAAACAGAAGATGTTAGCAGGAGAATTTTATGAGGCTAGTGATACAGAGCTTTCGCAGGATCGTTTACGTGCAAAGCAAATATGCCATCAATTTAATCAGACGAATCCGAGTCAAATTCAACATCAGCAATCTATACTGAAGGAGTTATTTAATCAGGAAACAAATGCCCATATTGAACCACATTTTTATTGTGATTATGGATACAATATCCAATTAGGAGACGGCTTTTATGCTAACCATAATTGTGTGATTTTAGATTGCAATATTGTAACTATCGGTGATTTTGTTCAATTTGGACCGAATGTACAGGTGTACACAGCTACACATCCAATTGATTCCAAACAAAGATTCGAAGGTAAAGAAATGGCTTACCCTATACATATTGGGGATTATACTTGGATTGGTGGAAGCACTGTTATTATGCCTGGAGTGAAGATTGGCAGTAATACGGTGATTGGTGCAGGCAGTGTGGTGACGAAATCAATTCCAGATAATGTAGTGGCCGCAGGTAATCCTTGTAAAGTAATTAAGCATATCTAAAAGTTATGTATTATTGGAAAAGGGTGGTGCCCATAGAGGACACCACCCTTTGTAATTTATATATTCACATTTTCATTACTTCAAACCTTGTGCCGCGGTATGATCACTGTGCTATACTTTGAAAACCTTAAATAATGAAAGCCCTACCTCTCTCTCATCCTTGCGGCTCCTTGACCGCGCCAGTGAAAATAAGGTGCTGTGCGTTCAATGTTTTCACAGTTGCCAGTTGATTTTACCGTAACGTTAATGGAACTATCTTTTATAGTACAGATTCATCTGTTCTGCAGTACATTTATATAATATATCACTTATTTTGATGTATGTAAAGAGTTAGTTTGATGTTTTATTTGTCTATGTGGAGTTCAATAAAGAGAAGTAAGGTTATTCCATATAAGAGGCATGATCTGGAAGACTTGAGGTCGAGGTAGTTTGGGTGAGTGGGGTGTTTCCGTTGTGTTAAGGGAGAAAAGATAGGCCTGGAAATTAGCTCACTTTCCTGTGTTCTTTACACATCTGTTTTTCAACGGGTCGCATTTATCATGCAATACATGGACTTGTCATGTCGCTGTGATAAAAACATGGGCGCGACTTTTCCTGCTTTCGGAGCGACCGCTGTTTTTTGGGGGGTCTGGAGGGGCGGTTGTGCGAGCAAATTTTCAAGTTTCGGAGCAACCGGGTATGCGGACAGAAATGCGGTGCGCCAGAGCCCCTTTGCGAGCGAGTTTTCGAAAATTGGAGCGACTTTCTGAATATAGGAGCGATCGTCCCAATTTCCCGGCCCATGTTTCCGTACCTCCCAACATCGCGGGTGGTGGCCTGGGAACAAGGAGACTCCCGCCGGAGAAAGAGGTAGGCAAGATCCCCTGAGGGCGTTTTCCTCCGAAGGTAGCTTGCCAGCTCGCGGCAGGACGCGAGTTGTTCCCAGGCCAACTTTAGTCTAACTAAGGCAACGGAAATATTCCTCTTATAACCAATAAAAGCCCCATTAACTCGAATCCAAGTCTTCAAGATAATGGGGCTTATTTGGATAAGATGATCAACATGAATAGTTTGTACATGATCGTAAAGAGCTTTATATAAATACAAAAAACCTATTATAGTAAAACTTTTGTACTAAAATTAATTTTTTGGAAAATAGGAAGATTTTTCAAAAATATTTCAGGGTAAAATTTAAACAAATAGAATAAAATAAAGCCAAAAGGAGGGTGATGATTACTAATGAAGAAATGGAACAAAGTAAATGAACGTTTTGAAGTAGAAGAACAAGAATTTGCTGAAAATATGTACTATAAAGACCATTATAAAGACGATCGTAAAATGACAGATTTAGAATTACTATCCATATACTATAGCAACAACAATACCATCCCCATTGATGTGAGCAAATTTAATAGTAAAAGATAAGAACTCTGCAGTTTGCAGAGTTCTTTTTTAGTAGTAATGATAAAATTTATATACAAATAAAATGCTACCGTTTGATTATTTTTTGCTTGAAACGTGTGAAAGGACATTTTGATGGAATGGTATCATCATCTCTTAAGTAATACTGTTTCCACTCATAGTTATCTTCTTGACCATACCATTTCAATGATGGGTGAGCTGGTATGTTGTCATAGTTGGTTAACCTATCTCGTATTACTTGTTTAATCTTTCTACCAAAAGTTGTTGAATCATTAATTTCATTAAATACCCATCTTGGTTGTAGGGCAATCAAAAAATGAGAAGAGTGTCGGCTTTTTCTCATTTGATGAGCAGGTGTAGCACAAAAAGCGAAATAAGGTTGCTCATGAAAGCAAAACTCCCATTCATGATCATTGGGGTCTTTGGGTATGGAATCCGGCCATTCTTTTTCGTCAAACTTACTTACACCGTTTATAACAGACCAGAATAACTCTTCATAGTTTTCAACATTATAATGTTGTTTCATCTCTTCTGGGGTATAGAACATCAAAGCTAAAGATGCATATTTTCCAGTATCTCGAGAACATAAGGTGTATTCCTTTAATACCTTAGCAAATTGCTCGTGAGTTTCTTTATTTCTAGGGTCACCTAAAAATCCATAACGTAATGAATCTTCCAAAAATCCTTGGCGTCCAGGTACACATGGATACGTATGATCTTCCATCATGTTAGCAAAATCCTCGTATGCTTGTTGCTGCCATGATTCAAGAGATAGAAGGTTTTCCTCAATCCAACTTCTAGTGTACAGTTCAGTCATCCCTAATTCCTCCTTACATTATATAACATAATCAATGGAGAAAAATAGGTGACTGTCCATGTAGTTTAGATTATAATCTTAAAAGCTTGAATTCCAAAATAAATCCCAAATCCAATTAATACAAGTCCAGCTATTACTGAAATGTATGTAAGTATTTTAGGTTTGCGTAATTTCTGAAGGGAACTTGCTACTAATGCCATGAAGACATCCCAGCAAAGAATTCCTAAAAATATACCAGAACTATAAAAGAAAAGTTGAGATTGTCCATATTGATCCATGGTTTTAGCAAGAATGGAACCATAAATTCCTAACCAAAACAAAATATTCAACGGATTGGAAAGAGCCATGAAGAAGCCAGTAAAAAAAGATCTACTAGATCTTTGCGAATCTTCATTAGAAGAAGTGTCATTAGAGGACTTGATACTTTCAATACCGGTGTACACTAAAACAAAAGCCCCAAAAAACCATATAAATGTTTTTACTATAGGAATCATTATAACTTGCGCTAAACCAAAATAAATCAGCAACATAAAACCCATATCAGCAACCATAGCACCTATTCCTACCAACCAAGCACTTAGAAACCCATACTTTATTCCTTTATCAAGTTGTGCAGCGTTAATAGGACCTATGGGTGCTGAAAGGGATAGACCAAGAAAAATGTAACTAAAGAATATACTCATCCACCTTAACCCCCTTGAAAATACTCCTCTTCCAATTTTATGCAACATAATTAGCTTGTACTACAAATATGAAACCTGTTAAAACCTATTCTCGTCAAAAGGTTATAATCTCCGTTCTAAAGGTAATGTCATGCATCTAATGCCTCCGCCGCCTTTTTCTAATTCTGTAACATCTATGGATAGATATTTTTTCTTTTTCAAAACAGGATGGTCTCTGAATATTTCTAAGTTAGCCTGTTTACTAATTAGTATTGTTTCAGGATTGATATTTAAGAAGTTAATGTCGGGTATGGTTTTGTATGATTCAATCCAATATACATCAAACCCATGTCGACTCATAAATTCCTGCATCATACTATAGTGAACTGTAGACTGGGTAAGAACTTGAATAGGGAAGTAGCGTAGAAAGCTTTTGGAAATCACTACATTTGAGCCGACAACGTTACAATTCATATCTAAATGAAGCGTACTTGCACTTCTCGGTAAATCGATGATTCCAATTTCAGAGAAACCTGCTTCAAATAAGCTATTTTTTACTCTTTCAACACTAGAGATACTGGTACGCATTCCTACATTAATGAAGATTGCATCTTTGTTTAGAACTAATACATCACCGAATTCAAGTGAGCTAACATCGTTGTTTTCATGTATTTGGAAATGATGGGGAAACCATTTATTCATCAAACTGTGTAGGTGAATATATTCGGGTTTTCGCATAGAGGTTCCTGCTTCACCAGGTAAGATAGTATTGCCGAAAACGCAGGCTAGGTCTCTTACAAACATGCGGTTAATTAGTTGGTCGCTTAACCGGTAGCCCTCACTTGATAGTTCATCTTCATATTGAATGACATGCACACCTTCTTGTGATAGTGCCCCTGTTAAATTTTCATGATTTTCATGTGCAATTTCCTGATTAACAGGCCCATTCCATTGCACCATCGTAGCTGTTTTTTGGTCTGGTACATCAAGACTAGAAGGAGGGCATAATACAACAGATTTTAGTTGTTCATGTTCAGAGAAGCAATTTGGTGATATCTGGTTCATTTTTTATTACCTCCTAAAGTGTTCGTCTTATTAGAATCTCCTAGCCTGATGAAATAATACTTCTGAGGTGAGGGGGAGATTTATAGGGAGAAAGGTGTGAAGGAATGATTAAAAAATCATGAAATTTAGGTTATATTATGCAAATATTAGGAATTGCACTTGTCGTTGGCTTTATCCTAGCTTTTATACTTGCTTTGAATTCCAAGTTTCAAAAAGTAATAAAGAAATTGACGGATCCACTTCATTTTTTTCCACTTTCTGTCGTTGCGTATATATTGTTAAGACCAGTTATATTTCCTGCTAGAAGCCCAGATATAGGACCTATGGATTTTTAACTAGCATAGGTCTTGAAATAATCATCCTTACGATACTTGTCACCTCTATTACAACGGTGGTGATTGGGAACGAAATAAAATATATCCATGAGCAAGAATCCAAAATGTCAAAACATTAGGAGCGAGCAATGGACGGATTTGAATAGCACATATTATGCCACATCTATGGACAAGAATATTTCTGTGATTTGGAAGGCAGTTTAATCAAGTATTGACTTGCTACATTTAGGTGTGTTAAATATGATAATCCTCCTAGAAGTGTGACGAATGAATGGGCAGGGCTTATTGGGGCTAATAAAGATCATATTTATACAGGTGAGTATTGGATGCTACTTTGGACCCTTCTTGCATTTATGCTAACTATCTTTGCAATGAAGGGAGTGGAGGAGGTACAACATAATAAAGTTGGCTTTTCGTTAATGAAACAAAAACCTGACTCTAACGAAGAGGACCAAGATTATATTACACCCAGTGCAACTGATGGCCAAGGAAGATTCGAATTTAAACATCCTCATCCTTTTAATCAAAAGTTGGGGTGTGTAATGTTTCCTTTTTAGGAAATGATGAATCTATATAGGTAAAAGAGGTGCACGCGATGGATATTTTCTTGGATTTGATTAAAGTTGTTTTTAGGATAGCTACTATTTTACCATTCATGCTTTTAATTGGCTTATTTATGGGGAAACGATCCATAGGGGAGTTACCCGTGTTTGATTTCTTAGTCATTCTTGTGCTCGGTTCAGTAGTAGGAGCGGACATTGCTGACCCTGAAATTAATCATATCCACACAGTAGTTGCAATGATCGGCATAGCAATCCTTCAGAAAATCATCATTCATCTAAAGTTAAAACATCGACGTGTAGGTAAGTTGTTAACGTTCGAACCAATTGTAGTGATATATAACGGCAAATTTATTATGGAAAATATGAAAAAAATTAGTTATTCAATTGATAATGTACTACAAATGCTTAGAGAGAAAAATGTATTTCATACGGAAGATGTAGAAATGGCAATCATTGAAGCGAATGGTAAAATGAGCTTGAAATTACATCCAAGTAAAGAATCAGTCTTACGTGAAGACTTATCCATTTACAAACAAGGTAAGAATTTTGAACTACCAGTCATTTTAGATGGAGAGATACAATATGATCTCTTGGGGTGGTTAGACAAGTCTGAGGAGTGGCTCATCCAACAACTTATAGCACTAGGTGAACCTAATCCAGAGCTATTGTTTTATGTTGGTTTTACGCAAAACCAGCAACTTATTATTTCCAAGAAACATCAACCTACTGATCAAATACCACCTATAGAGCATTAATGGAAGAACCCTTATGGTAAAATATCATAGGGGTTTTTGTAGGTTAATTACATATTGGATTCAATGTTACTCTGTGTTTATGGAACTATAGCCACAATATGTTGAAGACTTCGAGAAAGTCGCTCTGCCATCCGAAAGCTCGCTCCCTTAGCCAACTTAAAACCAAGCATTACATAAGTAATTTTAATCATTTTACATTTTATAAGATTAATAAATGCCTCATGTGGTATTAGTATTAATGGATATTTTACAAGGAGGTTGGAATAATGGAAACACATACAGAAGAACAAAAGGTCAATATGCCGCGTATCGGAGATGCTGCACCACAGTTTAGTGCTGCGACGAGTCAAGGTAATATTAATTTAGAAGATTACAAAGGTAAATGGGTCGTCTTGTTCTCTCATCCATCTGATTTCACTCCAGTTTGCACCACAGAATTTGTTGGATTTCAGGACATCTATCCCGAGCTAAAACAGTTAAACACAGAACTATTAGGTTTAAGTGTAGATAGTGTTCCTTCTCATATTGCGTGGATTCGAAGCATTGAGGAAAATTTTGATACAAAAATAGAATTTCCGGTTATCGCAGACTTAGATAAACAAGTTGCTATGAAATATGGAATGATTATGCCAGGTGAGAGCCAAGTTGAAACAAGTCGAGCTGTATTTGTTATTGATGATAAACAGAAAATACGCTCTATAATTTACTATCCTCTTACAACAGGAAGAAATATGCAGGAAATTCTTCGTTTGGTAAAAGCTCTACAAACGACAGATGAACATGGGGTTTCTACTCCTGCCAATTGGCAAGAAGGGGATAAGGCTGTTGTTTCTCCACCAAAAACCCAAGAAGAAGCAGCTAAACGTGCTCAAGAAGAAGGGATTGAATATATCGATTGGTATATATCAAAGAAAGACGTATAACCAATGTTATATAAACTCTAATAATGAAGGAGGCTATCATGAAGATAGCCTCCTTTTTTAGTCGTCTAGGAAATTATAAACGGGTTGAGCTTCTAGGATAACTTTGATAAGGTGATTTGGCCACGTCCAAATCCAGAACCCAGCGACTAGCAAACTTCCTGCCCCTCCTTACGATAAGTCAACATCGAATCGCTACCGCTCTCCGTGTTTCCTTTCGGCCTACACGACGTAGATTGGTTCGATGTTGCTGCATGATGCAGCGGTTTTAATCGAACTTCCTACAACGCATGTTTAGTAAAGTTTGTACGTCGCTAAACGGGCGCCCCGAGCTTTTGTTCTTGTGCTAGATTAATTGTTTATATAACGTTCAAATATAGCACCAAAATCTTTTTGGGTGTATTTTTCTTTGCTTTCTGCTAGCCAATTAAAGGCATGTTGATTGATTTGTTTAAATTCTTCAAATACCTTAGTGTCATTTCCATGAGTATGGTTTTGACTTAGAGCATTGGTCGCATAATCTAAGCTCTGTTTTGTGAAATTCATATAGGTGTCATTTTCTTGAGAGATCTCAGAGATTTTAAGTAATGCTTTGTACAAGTCTTTTAGTTCCTCAAGGTTCTTTTTGTTTACATCAATCGAGAAGTGTTCATTTCCCAATGTGAATTTGATTTCTACGTCTAAATCGACAGTACCGGCTGTTTCAAGGGCGACATTCTTAATTGTGTTCTTGTAATAATCGTAACGCTTAAGAATGCGTTTTTTGCTTGTAGCACTTGTCCCATCAAGGTGAATGAGCGCTTTATTGGTGAAGCAGTACTCATCAGATTGAGACATGATAAGGAAATAGATGGTTTCGCCATCCTCATGCATAACATAATCATCTGCATCAACCTTATCAAAATCTTCACGTTGAATAACTTTTCCTACATCACTAAGACCAAGTGCATCGGAAGCAACCTTTTTAAACATGGAACCAACCTTTCCTTTGTGTACTTTTTCATCATTATTATATCACACACGAATTACAATAAAATGGAAAATCAGGATCTTTCTAGATAGTGCTGCTTCAAAGCCTTATAAAAACAAGACTCTGAATTCCAGAGCCCTCTACTGATTAATATCCAACTTCTACTGATGCATTGACCATATACATAAGGTCATTTTTGTCTTCTTTATCCGGCAACTCAATACCACTAGTAGTAAGCATACCACCATCCATAATTTCAACAGAGACATTTCCATAAGGAATGCATTGTTTAATAACATCGTAATCTAACTTTTCTTGATCTGTAGGTACAGCTAGCTTAATGTTTACTACCATGTTATCTAAGGATTGTTCTGGAAGGCTATAACGAATACCTGGCATAGAATTGGTGTGAATAGCATTTTTAATAGCGCGTTCTGCTGCTTTGGTTATGTTCTGGCCGTGAACGTCAACACCCATTCCGGTTTGAATAAATAACAATTGATCCATATATCATACAATCCCCTTTCAAAAATCAGTTAATACAATGGTATCACACATGCCGTTTGCGGTTGAAATGACAGGTGAATACATACATCCTTAATGTTGTGTGAATGAGGAAAGGTGACTGGTCTCATTGTAATTGGTAACTTTCCAAGTTTCTTCAAAACGCTCGATGTTTGTAATACATGCGTTAATTAGTTTTGTTTTTCCAGAGCCAATCTCTCCATTAGAGAGTACAGACAGAATCCCATTAATAACAGCTCCATGTGCTACTAGTAGGATTTTTTGGTGGGGATATTGTTGATGAACTTGATGGAGTCCTTGCAAGATACGGGCTTTAAAATCCTCCCATGTTTCCATACCAGGATAATTTCGATCTGGATATAAGGTTTGAATCTCATTAAAATACAAGCCTGACCCTTTTCCAAATGAGCGTTCTTTAAACGCGTCCATCTCGATAATTTCTGGAGGGGTTTTTATGTGCGTTTGAATGATTTCAGCTGTTTTTTTGGCGCGAGATAAAGGGCTTGAAATAATAGTGTCCCATTGCTCTGTTTTGAGATGCTCCCCACATTCTTTAGCTTGTTCTATTCCTAATTCATTTAATGGGATATCCTCTTGCCCTTGTAGGCGTTTTTGTTTATTCCATTCTGTTTCTCCGTGTCGTACGAGACATATTGTTGTAATAGTAATCAGTCCTAACTTCTATAATAATCTCTTCTTTATCTATTGAAGCGTATTTCTTCATGATAAGCAACTCAGAAAGACGTAAAATTGGATGGTATGGAATAGGTAAGAGCAGTGCCTTATTCTATCTAGTGCTAATAGTATAAAAGAAAGCTTACTAAAAGGTGTGAACGATATGACAAAATCTGTACTAGTCATTGCTGCACATCCTGATGATGAACTGTTAGGAGTAGCAGGAACATTAAAGAAACTGATAAAAGAAGGACATACCGTCATTTCCACTATTGTAGCCAAAGGTAGAAAAGAAGAAGAACATAAAATGAAGCAAAAAATGAAACAGGCAAATAAGGAAATCGGTATTAAGGAAGTTAAATTCCTTGAATATGAAAATTTAAAGCTTGAACAATTACCTCTCCATACACTGACCAAGGAAATCGAATTATTAATAAATCTTTACCAGCCCCAAATAATTTTCACTCATCATTATGGAGATGTAAATCGCGATCATCAAAAGGTTTTTGAAGCTGTATTAACTGCAGTTCGTCCTATACCTGGCCAATCCCCAATAGATCTGATAACTTTTGAAACTGTTTCTTCGAGTGAATGGAATATCCAAACCAATGATAAAACATTTAAACCCAATTACTTTGTGAATGTTACGGATTATATGGATGATAAAATCAAAGCTTTAAAGAGCTACGAGGTGGAGATGAGAAACTTTCCTCATCCTCGATCTTATGATGGAGTAAGGTATTTAGCACGAGTACGAGGAATGACAGTAGGGGTCCCCTACGCTGAAGCATTTGAATTGATAAGGAGGGTGTGGCTATGAAGGCAAACGAAATTCTACCTCACTCAGATGTCATCAACATAATGGACGACTATTATGGAGTATCCTCCTCAATACCAGAATTACCTCAACCAAAAACAATAAAGCACCAAAAACAGAAAAAAGCCAAAAAGAAATTAACTATATTAATAGCTACTTTCTGGGATTTTCCTCATACGGGAGGTTTATCGAATTATATCTCTAATTTACGGGATGGATTACAAGAAAAAGGTCATAAAGTAGATGTTATTTCTCCTAATCAATTTCCCACATCAGTAGTGGCTTCGTTAAAGAAGGAAGTTGAATCTGCATTAAATCGTTTTTTTAGAAAACGATACAAAACGGTTAGTAAAAAGATCCTTCAGCATGCAAGATTACTATTTATATATGAACATATGCTTGCTCAGCATAAGAATATCGGCACTTATGACGTGTACCATGCACAGGATATATTTACTGCAAATGCATTAGGTCGATTAATAGGTGAGAAGAAGAAACCTATATTTTACACACCTCATGGTATGTTTACCAGCAACCGTTTGCGATTTAATCGAATTGAGAAAGGATCGATTGAAGAGGTCTATTATTCGCATATGGAAAAGAAGGCCATCCAATATTCTGATGAAATCATTATTTTAGGAGATTCTTTTCGAAAACCTCTCATGGAATTAGGGGCCCGTAAAGAAAAGATGCTGACGATTCCTACTGGTATTGAATTTAATGCCACATTAGCGAAATCAGATAAAAGCAGTTCTAACAAACTTACGATAACCATTATTTCACGACTGGGACCTAGAAAAGGGCACTCTGTATTCTTTAAAGCATTATCCTTGATCAAGGGTTCAATAGAAAATGTTGAGGTGTTAATTGTGGGTGATGGAGAGATGCGATCACAATTAGAAAAGCAAGTGAAAGAGAGCAAACTATCCAATGTTACATTCTTAGGGAAAAGGGAAGACATTCCTGATTTATTAGCTAGAACCGATATCTTTGTGCTACCTACGTTAAATGATACGTTACCTATTAGTATTATGGAAGCGATGCATAGTAAGGTAGCAATAATATCTACTACTAGTGGAAGCATTCCTGAAATGATCAAGCATAGCGAGACAGGACTTCTTGTAGCTCCTGGTGATGTGCAAGCATTGTCCAATGCGTTAAAAAAGTTCATTCAGCAATCTAATGAACGAAAAAAGGTAGCAAAGGCTGCTTATCAGTATGCGAAACAAAACTTTTCTAGAGAACGTATGGTCCATGATATTGAAGCTCGTTATCATGATCATGTTGGAGGAGATAACCGATGAACCATGATCATCCAGCAGTGGTCTTGGATCTGAGTGCTAATGGAGTAGGAGTCATTCGTAGTTTAGCAAGAAAAGGGATTGATGTGTATGCCTATGATAAAGAGTCATCTTATAGAATAGGGAAATCGAGATTGGCTGTATGTGATATATGTCCAAACCCTATAACGGAGCCTGACAAACTTCTTCATTTCTTACAAACATTAGCTAAAGGATTACCTAAAAAGCCCGTTCTTTATGTAGGGTCTGATGATTTCGTTTCTTTTCAATCTCGCTATCGAGATCAGTTAAGGCCTTACTTTTTGTTTCTTATTCCAGAACCAGAAATGATTGAAACCTTACTAGATAAGAAGGAAACATATAAGTTAGCTGTAGAGCATCAAATCCCAACCCCGAAGACATTTTTTATTGATGATATAAGCCAATTACATGATGTCATTAGTGAAATTCAGTTCCCTTGTATATTAAAACCCTCCCATGGCTATCAATTCCGTACAAAATTAAACAAAAAGGCAATACGGGTAGAGGATGCATCTCAATTAATGAAAGATTATGAGTACTATCAATCTATTGGAGAAATGGTCATTCAAGAAGAGATTCCTGGTGATAATCGTTGTTTCTATAAATTAGCTACCTTTTATGGGGAAGATATGAATTTATTGGCTTCCTTTACTCTCCAAAAAAATCATCAATTTCCGGCTGAATTTGGGACAGGTGCTCATATTGAAAGCCGCAAAGTACCTGAGTTATATACACTAGGTTTACCGTTTTTTCAAAACCTTCAACTAAAAGGGATTGCTATGGCTGAATTTAAAAGAGACCCTAGAGATGGTGTATTTAAATTTATTGAGATAAACCCACGTTTTTGGTTAACGCATAGTTTAACGGGAGCGGCGGCTGTTGATTTCGCGTACTTGTATTATTTATATATGACGAAACAAAAAACTCCCTCGACTATTGACTTCAAAGAAGGAATAAAATGGATTTATTTAGTGCGTTATTTTCTCACTTACCTTGAAAAAAGGAAAGAGGGGAAGATGAATTTCCTTGAATTTATAAGAGGGCTTAAAGGGGAGAAGGTATTTGCATTATTCGCAAAAGATGATGGGATGCCGTTTGTTCGAAGTTCTACCTCTCACTTATGGAAAGCTTGGAGAAAGAGAAGAAAGGAGTGATAAATATGGATCGATCGAAAGGTTTAGTGGAACAAATAAAACAAACTAATATTGAGTCAAAGCTTACTTCCTCTTTTAATGAGGAGGTCATTGTTGATACGTCTATCGCTTGTCTGAAATCCACCTCACGAAGTAGTATCTATTCATTGACACTTTTGGGTAAACAGAGAAGCATTCCCATTATATTAAAAGTTTATAGTCATGCTAAATACAAAAATGAAGTAGAGCTTGCCATCTACCGTCAAGCGCAAGATTACCTCGCGGATTTTTTGCCAGCTGTGTATCTGAATCACCAACAAGGGGATGAGACGTGGGTGTTTATGGAGTTTGTCCAACAAGTTAGAGGGAGAACCTTCTTCTCCCCATCTCATTTAGACTACATCATTCCTGCTGTAGCACAACTCCACGCCCATACGTACCAAGTATCCCAAGATCCCAATCATCAACTATCTTCTTGCAATCTACCTGTTTACTACTCTGGCATTATGGCAAAAGAACGAGGGAAATACAGCAAGAAAACCGTAAACTTTATAGAAAAATCGTTACAAGATAAACGTTTGAAATCAATACTTGCTCCTCATGCTGGGCCGCTTCTAACGATATATAAGAAAGAATTATTCATGTTTGATGAGTTGTTCCATGATGGGGTGGCCCTAACTCATGGTGACCTCCATATGCAGAATATATGCACGCATGATGTCTCAAAAAAAGAGCCATGGGATATTCAATTCATCGATTGGGAATCAGCAAAGATTGGTCCAGTCTGGTTTGACATGGTTGTATTAGTAGAATTGTTGTTAGGATTTCGAAAAGATTGGCAAGCTGATGCAGATATGATTCGAAAAAAATGTATTGATACGTATGTGAGGGAAATGAACAGTCATGGAATAACATTTCAAACAGACCCACTAAAACTATACAAAATGGCTTACCTACAAAGAACGCTAGAAAAAGGATTACACACTCAACTCAGACGTATCTTTGATGGTCGAAAAGGAGAACTTTTACCTTATCATTTAGAAAAAATCTCTACCTGGGGTAAGGAATTAGGGATTTATCAAGCATAAGAAGGAGGGGGGAGGTATGGGGGAGAATATCCATCCCAGTTTACTATACGAACTAGATACCTTTTACGGAAACACTCCTAGAATATCTAAGGTTAATCTGAATGAAGCGGATATCAAAGGTACGCTTATTCCCAATAAAGAATCACTAAAAATTCTAATCGTAACCTCATTTCGATACCCAATAACTGGTGGGTTATCACACTATATTACTGGGATTCAGAGGGGATTGCAAGAAGCTGGGCATGATGTAGATGTTCAAAGTCCAAGTCAACTTCCTGAAGAAGAATTTAGGGATAGGATTATCCAGTATAAAAAAGCGACTGAAACCTATTTGATAGATAGATTTGGAGAAGCAAATCCAAAAATCGTGAAGAATGCTAGCTTTATGCAAACTTATCAAATGTTCTTGGAGGAAAAAAATCTACAAAAGTATGATGTCATTCACGCACAAGATTTGTTTTCTATATTCATTTTAGGCAAGCTTAATTCCATGTTTCAAAAACCACTATTTTTCACCCCTCATGGCTTATTCACTCAAAGTCGCTTGAAATTCAATAAAATTCAGCCCAATTCTGTAGAAGAAACGTATTTTAGCGAAATTGAAAAACAAGGCCTAAAAGCCGCTAATAAGGTAATCCTCATAAGCAATTCGTTCAGAAAGCCACTTAAGGAATACGAAGCTTTAGATGAAAAAATGATTCGAGTTCGAACAGGAATTGATTTTTCAGTTGAAGATGTAAATCGTAATCCTAATCAGGTCGTCATAACATGCATTGCTCGCTTATCTCCAAGAAAAGGTCATTCGTATTTATTAGAAGCACTCTCGCAAATGAAAGAGAACTTAAATCATGTGAAGGTGAACATTGTAGGGGAGGGTACAATGCGTGAATCGTTAGAAAAACAAGCGAAACAATTAAAACTGGAGAATATTCGTTTTCTAGGAAAGCGATTTGATATAGAAGAGATATTGGCTACTTCTGATATATATGTTTTGCCAACTCTTAATGACAATTTTCCAATATCCGTTTTGGAGGCTATGTTTGCCAAACAAGCAATTATCACTACCAACTGTGGTGGAATTCCAGAGATGATTGAACACAACAGAACTGGGGTGATATGTGAGCCAGGTAATGTACAACAATTAACAGAAGCACTGGAATTACTCATAAAGGATGCTTCTTTTAGAAAAATTCTTGGCACCAATGCCTATCACTATGCCAATCAATATTTAACGAACGAGAAAATGGTCGAGGGGATAGAAGAGGCGTATCGTAAAACAGTTTAGGGTTAGAAAGAAGAAAAGGAAAAATAGACAAATATAGAAAGGGGGGATTGGTGTGAAAGTACTTGTGACAGGAGGTGCAGGCTTTATCGGTTCCCATGTTGTAGAATGGTTGATTCACAAAGGGCACTCCCCTGTAGTGTTAGATAATTTATCAAGTGGGAAAAGGGATCATTTACCAGATTCTATCCCTATCTACCAGATAGATGTAGCATCAGATGAAGTGAAAAACGTTTTTAAGGAAGAACAACCAGACGCTGTTATTCATATGGCTGCTCAAACAGATATAACAACCTCGATACTCCATCCAGAAGAGGATATACGCACCAATGTACTCGGAACGATTCAGCTACTTTCATGTGCAAAAGAATATAATATAAAACAGTTCATTTTTTCCTCATCTTGTGCAGTCTATGGTGATCACAAAGGTCTCATGAATGAACAAACTCCAACGAGTCCTATCTCCGTATATGGTGTCTCTAAGCTTGCAGCTGAAACATATATTAAACTCTTTTATCAACTTTTTGGAGTTCCCTACACCATATTTCGATATGGAAATGTTTATGGACCGAGACAAGATTCGTCGGGAGAAGGTGGTGTGGTAGCGATTTTTATACGAAATATGTTGCTTAAGCAGGATCCAATAATTTATGGAAGTGGTAAACAAACAAGAGATTTCGTTTATGTACAGGATGTGGCGAGAGCGAATGAAAAAGCATTAACATCAGCTTTAAATGATACGTTTACTATAGGATCCTCTCAAACACTCAGCATAAATGATCTCTACCATCTACTTGATGGTAAGCTTCCTGGAAACTATTCACCTGTTTATAAACCGGAAAAAGACGGTGATATTCAGCAATGTGTTTTAGATCATGCAAAAGCTACTAAGTATTTAAATTGGACTCCTTCCGTTACTATGCATTCAGGATTAGACGAAACGATAAATTGGATGAAGAAAACGTTATAAGAGTGGTTAAGTAGTTCAGCTTTGGAGGAGAACATCTACTATTGTACTCCTTAAGTGAACTACTTTTTATGATTATGGTGTAAAGGAGGTTGCTCTTAAAAATTTAAAAATCTCTGAACTTTAAAAGGTATCTGATATCAAAAAGAACGCTCTGAAATAAAAAAAGGAAGAGCGAGTACTCTTCCTTTTTTCTATCGAAGCAATTTCTTCACAATGGATAGTCCCAATTTTGATCCCGGATAGCGGAATGAGAAATCAAATTTAGTGGTTTGGTAAACGACGCTTTTCTGATGAGTAAAGGCATCGAAGCTTGCTTTCCCATGGTAACTTCCTAAACCACTAGGTCCTACACCACCAAAGGGAAGGTGAGGGTTTGCGACGTGAAACAAGGTATCATTCATACAACCGCCTCCAAACGGAAGCTGATCAAGTATGGTTTGCTGTTTTTGCTCATCTTCAGAAAAGTAATATAAAGCTAATGGTTTTTCCTGTGTTTGAACTTGTGTAATGACATCATCCAGGTTGTCAAACGTTAATACAGGCAGAAGAGGTCCGAAAATTTCATCTTTCATAATGGCATCATCCCAGCTTATATGATCCAATACCGTTGGTTCTATGATAAGCTCCTCAGCGTTTGTTTGTCCGCCATGGACCAACTCTCCATTATCTAAATAAGCAGACAATCGTGAGAAGTGTTTCTGATTGACAATATGGGTGTATGTTTCATTTTGCATCGGTTCTTTTCCATACATCTCTACAATGGAATCTTTCAGTTTACTTAATAATTCTGGCTTCACATTACGATGTACATAAAGGTAGTCAGGAGCAATACAGGTTTGGCCTGCATTTGTATATTTGCCCCATGCGATACGCTTAGCGGCAACATCAAGCTTCGCATCCTCGTCTACAATGACAGGGCTTTTTCCTCCAAGTTCTAGTATGACTGGGGTAACGTGCTTTGCAGCTTTTTCCATAACAATTTTTCCAACAGGTACACTTCCTGTGAAGAAAATGAGATCAAAACGTTGCTCAAGTAACTGTTGAGTCTCTTCCACTGCCCCTTCGAAAACAGTGAAAAAGGCAGGGTCAAATGCTTCTTCTACCAATTGCTTTAATAATGACGAGACAGTAGGAGTTAATTCAGATGGTTTAAGTACGATAGTATTACCGGCAGCGATAGCACCAATCACTGGAGCTAAAGCCAGTTGAAATGGATAATTCCAAGGTGCGATGATTAAACATGTGCCGTATGGATCTTTGTGGATGTAGCTTTTGGATCCAAAGTGAGAAGCTGGTGTTTTTACTTTGGTTGGTTTCATCCATTCCTTAACTTCTTTCAACATAAAATTTATTTCAGCATATAAAAAGCCAATTTCATGGGTATAACTATCAAATTCAGACTTATTAAGGTCCGTTTTTAATGCATCCATAATACGTTGTTCATTGGTTTCTATCATCGTTTTTAGTGCTTGTAACCGTTCTTTTCGAAACGCAAGGGATTTGGTTTTTTCTGTATAGTAGAACTGTTTTTGATGATGCGCGATTTCACTGATATTCAAAACGAGACCACCCTTTAATTTAAATGATTTATTTAATATTTTTTGGTGATTAGTTTAAGAAATGGTTCGATTACTATGTTTCAGCTATCATTTTTAACTTTTTTGCACGGTTTAATATTCCTCGTGTTTCCTTTATCTAATACTGGTTTAAAGGATGTTCGATTAAGACCGCTGCATCCTGCAGCAACATCGAACCAACCTACTACGTGTAGCCCGCAGCATATACGTTGCTCCTAGGGCGCTTGCGCATTTCGTTAGGAAACTGGGAATTGTGATAAGTCTGTTGCAATATTTGTGTTTGGAAATTGTTCTCTAGCTTCGCTTACAAGTCCTTCAAGGTCATCATCTTGATAACGGGATGAAATATGGGTAAGGATTAATTCTTTTACATTTGCATCACTTGCGAGTTGAGCTGCTTGTTGAGTAGTAGAATGGAAGTAATTATAGGCAAGATTTGTCTCATTTTTTGAAAATGTAGCTTCATGGACGAGTACGTCTGCGTCTTTTACAAAATCTTTCAATTTACTCATGTATCGAGTATCTCCAAGAATACAAACCTTACGACCCGACTTTCGTTCTCCTAGATATTCTTCTCGATGGAGAACTTTTCCTTCAAAGGTAACAGCAGGTTGCTCTTTAATTTGTTGATAAATAGGACCTGGTGGAACTCCTTGTGCTTTTAATTTATCGACTAGTAACTCACCAGGCTTATCATGTTCTTGAATACAATATCCAAAGCTCGCAATGACATGGTCTAATTTATGACAGCTTACTGTACAATAATCATCCTCATAAATAATTCCTTCTTCCACTTCATAAAATTCTAGGCCATATGTTAAATTCGTTCCGCTAATCGCAAGAGCTGTTTCTACATAAGCCTGAATCCCTTTTGGTCCATAGATGGCTAAAGACGAATCTCCCCCTTGAAACGAACGACTTCCCAAGAATCCTGGTAGCCCAAAAATGTGATCGCCATGGAGGTGTGTTATAAAAATTTTTTCAATACGCCTAGGTCGAATGTTTGTATGTAAAATTTGGTGCTGAGTAGCTTCGCCGCAATCAAATAACCATGTGCTGCCTCGTTCTTGTAGCATTTGTAATGCAATGGATGTAACATTTCGTTTTTTAGAGGGAACACCAGCTCCAGTCCCTAAAAAATACAAATTCATGATAATCCTCCTACGTGATACATTGATCTTCAACTCCAATAATCAATTGTTTCAATAGATCGATTCTTTGTTCCAGTGTTAAATAATAATAGCGTTTGGTGCCTTCTTTATCGGTGGCTATAATACCTGCTTCCCGTAAAATTTTTAAATGATGAGAGACTGCAGGTCGTGAGAGGGGGGAGTGTTCGGCTATCTCGCTTACATTCAACCGTTTATGTTTATCTAAAAGAAGAATAATATCTTGTCTAGCAGTATCACCCAAAGCGTGAAACGTTAATGTATTTAATCGAAACAACTGTTCAATATGACCAGTCATAAAAATTGTTCTCCTATAGAAAATTATAAATTTCAGTGCTTGTGTAAAACTAAAAAAGTGATGTGACCACGTCTAGCTCCAGCGCCCAGCGACTAGCAAACTTCCTGCTCTTCCTTAGGATAAGTCAACATCGAATCGCTTCGCTCTTCGTGTTTCCTTTATCTCAAAAGGGTTTTGAGGAAGTTCGATTTAAACCACTACATACGTATCAACATCGAACCAATCTACGTCGTGTAGGCCGCAGTCTGTAAATCGCTAACCGGGCACATGCGATTTTGTTTTTCTAATTGGTTTAAATTTTTAAACGAAGTATAATTGTTATTGCTTTAAATTGCAAGAAATAAGGAGAGCAATTTAAAAAATATACAAAAATTTGAAAAACGTTGAATCCAAATGAAGTATTTATCCGTCTAAAATAGTGATGAAGATTTTATATGGAAAAAGGATGAGAAAGTATGAAGCGTTACCTTTTATTATTTACTATTGTGCTAATCGGACTTCTTTCTGGTTGTGGTAAGCAGTCCAATAGTTACACTTTGCAGGAGCTTGAGAAAGACTATCCTTCCCTTGAAAAGCAATTAAGCTCTCTGACAGAAGAGGAAAGAAAACGGGTGAAAATCCCAGACTATATCCCCTTTCATGTAACGAATGTAGAGGCCGTTGTTTCTCCAAACGAGGACCAATCCATAGTAGAACTTGTATTTTCAAATGGAACGTTAAATTTACACGTAATGACAATGAAAGGTAATAGTGACGTCTATCAGAACCAAAATCAAACTGTTGAATTGGCTAATGGAGGTCAGGCTAACTACTCCATAAATGAGTTTGGTAAAAAACTTTTTTGGAGTGACAAGCAAAGTAATGAAACTTACATTATCAAGTTAATGTCCTTTACGCCTGGGGATAAATTGAATTACACCAAGAAAGATGTGGTTCAGATAGCAAATTCCATGTATTCTTCTACATAATATAATAATGGTGAGTAAAAAAATCCTAACAATTGTTTTTCATTTGTTAGGATTTTAATGTGTTATAAGACGATTTCTGATAACGTAGAGAGGTACACTGTTTCAACGAACATTGTATTTAGAATTTTTGCTATAAATTAATCGAGTTCATGAAAGGAATGGTCCATCTAATGGGAGTAATGGAATTACATAATAAAAAAGATTGGATCAAAGCTTTCCCTATCATGAAACAGCTAAGAAACCAACTAACGCAAGCTACATATCTTGCCATGATGGAGGAAATGAAACAGAATGGATATCGACTCTTTGCGTATGAAGAGGAAGGAGACATCGTAGCACTAGCGGGTGTTATAATCGATACATGCTTCGCATGGGGTAGGTATGTATGGGTACACGATCTCGTTACCAATGAACATGTGAGATCTCAAGGTTATGGAAAAAGGATGTTACAATTTATAGAGGAATGGGGAAAAGAGCAAAACTGTGAACAAGTAGCTTTATCCTCTGGTCTAGAAAAAGAATTGGCACATCAATTTTATGAGCATAAAATGGGGTATAAGCGAAAAAGTTATGTATTTCGTATTATGTTATAATCAACTTTTAGAAGGAAAACGCCTGAGTTTCTCATCATGCAGAAACATGGTTATGCATGCTTTCTGTAAAACAAAACAAATACCGCAATGATTTTTTTAGTCTTACACTGTGCTACAAAAAAGTAGAGTGTTAGTACGATATTATTTTCGATAAAGGGTTGATGCAAGTGGTAAAGTACCATCATGTCTATCAAGAATTACTCTCAACATTGCCAAAGGAACATGTGATGGTGAATGAGATTCTAAAAAACCATACTTATACACAATTAGGTGGAAAAGCAGACTTATTTGTAACACCAACTACCTATGAGGAAGTACAGCAAGTTGTAAAAATAGCAAATAAAGCCGATGTTCCTTTTACGTTACTTGGGAATGGTTCGAATGTAATTATTAAAGATGGCGGCATACGTGGAATTGTGTTGAGCCTGAAGAAGCTTGATTCCATCAAACGAGAAAACAACAGTATTATCGCAGAAAGCGGAGCTAGAATAATAGATGCATCACGAGAAGCTCTTAACGAGAAACTGACAGGGTTAGAATTTGCTTGTGGTATCCCTGGTACCGTAGGTGGCGCTCTATTTATGAACGCCGGGGCCTATGGTGGAGAAATTAAAGATGTGTTATATCACGCAATTGTAGTGGATCGTAACGGTTCCCTGCTGACCTTATCAGCTGAAGATTTAGATCTGGAGTATCGCACAAGTAATATAGCTGAAAAAGGTTACATTGTCTTAGAGGCACGATTTGATTTAGAAATTGGGGATTACGATACCATTAAGGAAAAGATGGATGATCTTACGTATAAACGAGAATCTAAGCAACCACTTGAATATCCTTCATGTGGAAGTGTCTTTAAACGTCCTCCTGGATATTTCGCTGGAAAATTAATTCAAGATAGTGAGCTTCAAGGAAAAGGTATCGGGGGAGCGGAAGTTTCTACGAAGCATGCTGGGTTTATTGTCAATAAATCCAATGCTACTGCAGAGGAATACATCTCCGTGATTGAATTGGTTCAAAAGACAGTGAAAGATAAATATGGTGTATCACTTGAACGAGAAGTGAAAATTATTGGAGAAGACGAAGAAGTCGCTGACTAAATTGACATCCAATATAGAAAAGAGCTTGGAAATGAATCCGAGCTCTTTTTGTATTTTCGTATAAAATTAAAAAATATGATTCATCCTCGCTCTAATTACCATCCACGTTTATACTGTTTTGGTGCATCTATCTCTACACATAAATCGTCTGCAGCTGCTTTCGCCCAATATGGGTTTCGAAGCATGGCACGAGCAACGAATATTAGGTCAGCACGACCGTTTTGAATCACTTCTTCTGCTTGTAGGCCTGAGGTGATTTTTCCTACAGCACCAGTCGCAATTCCTGCTTGGTTACGAATCTCATCAGCGTACTTCAATTGGTATCCAGGAAAAACAGGAGGACGAGCTGGAATAACGCCACCAGAACTACAATCAATCAAATCGATGCCCAGCTTTTTCATCTCTTTTGCGAAATGAAGAAAATCTTTATTTGTATTTCCGTTATCGTCATATTCATTAGCCGATATGCGAGTGAAGATGGGACCATCCCATGTCTCTTGTACAGCTTCTATTACTTCCCGAAGGAATTGGAACCTTGCTTCTGCATTCCCGCCATATTCATCCTTCCTCTTATTTGTTAGAGGAGACAGGAATTGGTTAATTAGATAGCCATGAGCGCCGTGTAATTCAATAATATCAAAATGAGCTTCTTTTGCGCGACGAGCACCTTCCGCAAAAGCGTGAATAGTCCTGTTTATATCCTCTTTTGTCATTTCATTAGGCGTCTTCATATTTTCATCAAATGGAAGGGCGCTAGCAGAAAAAATATCTCCTTCTAATCTCGCTTTCCTTCCAGCATGTGCCAACTGAATCCCAGCTCTAGCCCCATGCCGATGAATCCCTTCATTGATTTTCTGAAGTCCATCTATATGATCATCACTCCAAATACCGAGGTCTTGTGGAGAGATACGCCCTTCAGGTAAGACAGCTGTCGCTTCTGTCATAACTAATCCTGCCTGTCCAGCAGCTCTGCTTTCATAATGAGCAAAATGAAAAGGAGCTACTTGACCGTCTTCTGTTTCCGATGAATACATGCACATTGGTGACATGACAATTCGATTCTTAAGGGTAACTTTACCAAATGTAATAGGTGAAAAAAGAGCCGCTTCCATTAAAATTCCTCCTTATTTCCTTCCATCTCTGTGTTTTGTTATTTTCTCATAGAAACAGGAAGGGGTCACAGCTTATGCTTACAGAATGAACTGGACTATCGTTCTTGATGGCATAAAACCAAATATTGTATGTTGTAACAATTAGAGAGAGGAGGAAAGAAACTTGCAGAAGAAGCCATCCATCTTATATCGTCCATTCTACAGCAACTTTTGTAGGCGAAAATTCTCCTAGACGATCTACAAATGATTCAATTTCTTCTAAACGGTCCTTATCGAACTCAGGAAAATGGAAAATGATAAAGCCTTAGAATGCCAATATAATCAATATTTAAATGAAGAATTAGTAGTAGAGCCAAATGAGATACAACTTATAGGCTACGATTAGCTGCAAACTTACATCATCAGAAAGTATATCCTACTGATTGGAAAATGATATTGATGAAGATATGGTAACAACACTGTTTCATGAAATAGAAAATAATTATCCAGCATTGGCACAACGATTAAAGCAGAGAGAACTTTATTAAAATATTGAAGGTCGTTTTACATTCGAAGATGTGATTAAGAATGAAAATAGTTTAGCGAATATTTGGTGAATGGTGGGGCGGTAGCAGTGATTCAAGCTCTAATGGATGTTATAATGGAAGATGGAACAATCGTAATGCCAACTCAATCAGAAGATTTAATGGATCCATCAAAATGTAGAAACCCGCCTGTACCTAAAGATTGGTGAGAAGAAATTCGAAAACCATGCCAGCTTATGATGGGAAGGCAAAGGTTCTCTTTATTGGTCTAATAGCTGTACTTCATTACATCTTGCTGAGAATCGAAATCATAAACAAGATGTTATCATCATGGGAGCTTCCATGTTTATTGAGGGGCAAGAGGTATGGAAGAAGTTTCATGAACTTAATTTGCGGGATGAACTTTTTCATTCTATTGGGGAGGGGGTTGAACAAAATCATGAAATCAATCAAGGGTTTGTCGGCTCCGCATCTTCAAAATTAATGTCCATGCAAGAACTGGTAGATTATGCAGTAACGTGGCTTAACCAGTATGACCAACAATCATAAAACTCCATGAAAAAAGCAGAAACACCTTTCTACTTAGGCTTCTGCTTTTTTAAGGAGGATAAGGGATAAAAGGTACCGCGCCATGTAATCCCACCGCGGTAGTAGGTTAGCAGAACAGCACGAGTAATAGTAAAGGTAAACACGAGAGCCTCAAAAGGAAAAAGCAATACAATTGGTAATGAGTAAGTGGTTAGTTTTTCGGTTGTCAAACTGTGCAAGGCGTAAATAAGCACTACTACCAAGAGGCTGAGCCATTTTGTTAAGCCATCTGAAATAAAGAAAACAATGAAAGGGAGAACCTGGGAGATAAGCGTGCCTGTTATGGCGAAAATAGCTAATAGCCAAGAATAGTGGAGCCCTGCGAACGTGTTCTTCTCTAACCCCTTGATTGCATTTCTAAGGGTTGGGTACCACTCGACTTTTAGATGCTCCAAACCAGTTACTAGGCGTTGTTTATGTCCATTTTGCTTTACTTGCTGACCAAGGTAGAGGTCATCATCTGGTCTATTCGCCATAGCTTTATGGGTACCAACTAACTCATACACTTGTTTTGATAGTAGTTGAAATGCTCCAACCCCCATTCCCCCCTTATTCGAGGTATCGTTATTGGCAGTCCAAGGACGTTTGAAAAAGCCAAATCCAAATAAAAAGTAAGCAATGAAGCCCTTAAGCAAAATCCCTTTTGCTTTTAGGTCTGGTGCAACAGTTACATAAGATGCTTTTTCCTGTAGGAGTAATGAAAAAGTCTTCTCAATCATATCTGGTTGATATTCAATGTCAGCATCGGTAAAGATCAGATAATCCCCTGTTGCTAAGGTGTAACCTTGGTATAGGGCATGATTTTTTCCTAACCAATGGTCTGGTAGTGTTTCAACATGATGGACCTTAACATTTTCGTATGTTGCGTAAAGGTTGGCAATTAATCCTGTATCATCTGTGGACCGATCGTTTACAATAATTAATTCAAGGTTAGGGTAGGTTTGTCTGATTAATGACGTGATACTTTTTTCAATCGTGTCTTGTTCATTTTTGGCAGCCATAATCAACGAAATCTTTTCGTTGGAAGGCTTGGAAGATATAGTTTCTAATCTTGGGATACGACTAAGGCCGATATAGGCATCGAAGAGAGCAACCATCCAAAATATCGCAAGTATGATCATGAGGATTAACATTGTGGACGCTCCCTTCGAGTTTTAAGATGGTACTATCATCATATCATTGAATGAATAAGAAAACACGACAGTGAGGTGCGCTGCCGTGTATTTTATCGGAATACAAACTTGTAAATAGTTGATGCTTAGCATTAGGGACTTTGTAAAGTAAAGTCCCGGAGCACATACGTCGCTAAACGGACACTTGCGCTTTTCTAAGATGTCTAGCTCCAGCGCCTGCCGCCTCGGTGTCTTAAGTAAATCCTGTCTGTGGCAAAATCGTCCCGACAGGCTTTGCTTAAGCCTGTCGGGGCTGAACAAGGCGCTCCGAGCTTTTCTTATTTACGTTTGGTTCTTTCTATTGTTTTGTTTACAGCGTCAGTTGTCTTGTCAACAGCGTTCATAGCTGCACTTTCGGTAGCCTCCGCAGCTCCTTGAACGGTATCGAAAACAGTATCTGCGCCATCTTTAAATGTTTTGGCAGCTTTTGTTACATTTTTTTGTGCGCGGTTACTATTGGCCATCCTTCTTCACCTCCTATTCCTTACATGAATAGGTTGCTTTACAAGGACAGTTTTATACTAGTTCACACCTTGGTATATATATGGAATCGCATAGTTTTGCTTGATATATGTACTGATTCCGTCTTTGTAAAATGGCATGTGAAGATCTGCCTCATCTAAATCCATCCATACGACATCTTCTATTTCATTTGGTCTGGAAATATGTATCTCCCCATCTTTTATTTCTCCTTGAAACGTAAAAAATATCGCATGATGCCCATTGTGTTGAAAGAATGATTCATTCACAGAAATTAAGTTGCTTACTGTTACGTCAAATCCAGTTTCCTCTTTAGCTTCCCGAATTGCAGCTTGTTCTAACGTTTCGCCCTTTTCTACAGCTCCACCAGGTAACGAGTAATCATAAGAATCCCCTCGTTTGTTTCGGACCATCAGTATTTTTTGGTTTGGTTCATCAAAAATTAGAGAATAGGCAACATCTACACGTTTCATTAATATGGCACCTCCAACTATTTCAAAACAATATTAATAGTGTATCATGGATAATTTTGAATGTTTAGAAAAAAAGGAGGGTACTGTTAATTTCTGCTTTGGCTTATTTAACGCAATCAAGCTATAATAATAAAGGAACAACACTAAATAACAACTAACAAGACGTGGTGAACATGATGATTGTAATCATTGATAATTATGATTCATTTACATATAACTTAGCTCAATATATAGAAGACATGGTGGGACAAGTCGCAGTGTACCGAAATGATGCTGTTACATTATCAGAACTTAAACAGTTGGAACCAAATGGTATCATTTTATCTCCTGGGCCAGGAACTCCGGACCAAACAGGTATTAGTCGGAGTGTACTTGAAACATTTTATAGAGAGATCCCAATACTCGGGGTATGTTTAGGACATCAATTAATTGTGGAAGCTTTTGGAGGTAGTATTCAAAAAGGGGCTAGTCCTATGCATGGAAAAGTTACCACCATCCATCATGATGAGAAAATAGTTTATCAAGGAGTACCAACGCCTACAAATGTTACGAGGTATCATTCGTTAATTGCTCAAGAGGGGGATTTGCCAAAGTGCTTACAAATTACAGCCAAAACATATGATGGTGTTATTATGGGCGTACGACACAAACATTATCCTGTGGAAGGTTTGCAATTTCACCCTGAGTCTATTTTAAGTACATACGGATATAAGATGTTGCAAAATTTTATTGAATTGACTTCAAAATATAAAGGAAGAATGGTGGGGATATAATATGAATAAATCTCCATTTATGCAATTTGAATTTAAAGAAGAGGCGACACATTCATTACAATTTTCAAACCCAATAAAAGAATTCATGGCTTTTACAATAAAGGACGTACAGCAATGCTTCTCAGAAATCGAAAAGTGGATTGATGAAGGATATTACATAGCCGGATATATTTCCTATGAAGCAGCTCCAGCCTTTGACTCTTCTATGGAAGTCAATGAAGGAAATCAATTGCCTCTTGCATGGTTGGGGGTCTTCCGTGAACCGGATAGAAGTCAAATGCCAATACCTGAAGGGGAATATCAGCTATTAGATTGGGAAGAGGAAACAGGTTATACTTCTTATTATCAAGGAATCGAACAGATTAAACATGCAATAGAAGAAGGTAATACCTACCAGGTGAACTATACGACAAGGCTTCGATCAACGTTTCATGGTGATTCTTATTCATTTTATAAGCAGCTCGTTCAAAATCAAGAATCTCCTTATAGTGCTTATCTCCAACATGAGCGTTTTTCTATTTTGTCTGCTTCCCCAGAGTTGTTTTTTCAAAAGAAACATAATAAGTTAACCACAAAACCTATGAAGGGTACAATGAAGAGAGGTCGTTCTTCCAGTGAAGATGAACTCCTTTCCGAGAAACTTTTTCACTCAGAGAAAGATCGGTCTGAAAATCTAATGATTGTTGATTTGCTTCGTAATGATGTAGGTAGGCTAGCTAGACCAGGTTCTGTAAAAGTGCCAAGCTTATTTGAAATTGAACGGTATCCAACTGTCTTACAAATGACATCAACTATTGAAGCAATCATTAACCCTGCTATACCATTTTTCGAAGTGTTTAAAGCATTATTTCCGTGCGGATCTATTACAGGAGCGCCTAAAATTAGAACGATGCAGTATATCAAACAATTAGAACTATCCCCAAGAGAAGTGTACTGTGGTGCTATTGGGTATATTACACCTGAGCGCGATGCTGTTTTTAACGTACCGATACGAACGGTTTGGATTAATCATGAAAATAATGAAGCAGTCTACGGAACAGGTGGAGGTATTACCTGGGATTCCACATCAGAAGGGGAGTATGAGGAGTTACAAACCAAGGCTAAGTTGCTTACAGAAAAAAGGCGGTCATTTGAACTGTTAGAAAGTATGTTACTGGACGATGGCTTTTATCCTCTTTATTCATTTCATGTAAGGAGACTTCAAAAAAGTGCCTATTATTTTGGTTTTGAGCTCGACTTAAATAATTTGACGGAAACATTGCGAAACGTTTCCGTGCAATACCCAGTAAACAAGTGGAAGATTCGATTGTTACTGTCCAAAGAAGGAAACATTACTGCTGAGGCTCATCCATTAACCATGATGAATGAACCTGTTTTGTGTTCGGTAAGCACCTCATCAATCAACTCAGAAAACCCGTTTTTATATCATAAAACGACCAATAGGGAGGTCTACGTGGATAAGATGAACGAGGCACCAGAGGGAGCATTATCTGTTCTGTTATGGAATGAAAAGGATGAAGCAACAGAATTTACAATTGGAAACCTTGTTGTTGAAAAAGAAGGGGAGTATGTGACGCCTCCTGTCTCGAGTGGTCTATTAGCAGGTACCTTCCGCGAACAACTACTGGAAAATGGGTTGTTGAAGGAAGAGGTTATTAGGATAGATGAGGTGTATGAAGCGGAATCGATATGGATGATCAATGGAGTACGCGGTTGGTTAAGAGTAAACCTTATTTAATACAGAGAACGAAAGGGGGGATACAAGATGGACATGTTGTTATGGGTGCTAGTTGTTGCAGGATTTATTGTTAGTTATATCGGATTAATTTATCCCGTTTTACCTAGTCCGTTATTTTTGTGGATTAGTCTGTTAATCTATCAATTCTTTATTAATGCCAATGAATTATCCATTTGGTTCTGGATTACGATGATTCTTTTGACCGTGTTACTAATCATTTCTGATATTATTATTAATAGTAAAGCGGTTAAGCGGTTTGGGGGATCAAAGTGGGGAGAGAGAATGGCCGCAATAGGTGTTATTGTCGGTTCTTTCATCATCCCTCCAATTGGGGTGATTGTTGTCCCATTTGTGTTAGTGTTTATTACCGAAATGGTACAAAAAGAAGATGTAGAAAAAGCATTTAAATCCTCATTAGGTGCCTTGGTAGGCTTTCTAGGAGGAACAATAGCCAAGCTTATTATTCAAACGTTTATTATTATTTGGTTTGTAATTAGTGTCTTTATTTGGTAAGAGACCCTATTTATAGGGTCTCTTGGTTTATACGGACTTGGTCTAAAGGAGGGATAAATTGAAGGATTTTCATTGTTGTGCTACTTGCATTCATTACCGGGTAGAGAAAACGAGTTCTGGAACGAAACGGTATTGCGAAAGGCTTGGATATGAGACGAATCCAAAGTGGCAATTCAATTGTTGGACTCCAACGGAAACAGTGAAGAAATTAATGGATAAGCAACAAAGTAAACGTGATTAAATCGTTTAATGGTTTCTGTAATTGGTGAAAAAGGATATACTAATACTAATATAGTCTACTAGTTTCATAGACTCGTAGGGGGCTAATAGACTGGTGGGGAAATACATAATAATAGGGAGGAAGGCATGAAGAAACTTAGCATAGGAATAATGTTTTTAGGATTGCTATTAGCACCTTTTATGGGGAGTAAAGCTTCTGCAAACATTGTTCAAACGAACGATACGTACACATATGACATGATGGAGAAAGATTTAGATTCATTAGATGAACAATTTAAAGATTTAATAGAAGTTTATAATATAGGTGACACTCCATATGGAAGAGATTTATATTTGGTGAAGGTTGGTTATGGAGATGCTAACGTCATTTATAATGGCTCTCACCATGCTCGTGAGTGGCTTACCACGACATTAAATATGAAAATGATGGAACGATACGCTCAAGCCTATAATAGTAATAGCAGTCTAGGTGGATATAACGTAAAAGATTTATTACATAATACGACCATGTGGTTCGTGCCCATGGTAAATCCAGATGGTGTTACGTTACAGCAATTTGGATTGGATGCATTTCCTAAAAGTGTACATAACGAATTAATTTCCATGAACAATGGAAGCAGTAACTTTGATCGATGGAAGGCAAACGCCCAAGGAATTGATTTAAATAGACAATATCCAGCAGGTTGGGATTCTGTCATTGCCGTAAATCCAACTCCTAGCTGGAAGAACTATAAAGGGGACCACCCATTCCAAGCTCCAGAAGCAAAAGTGATGAGAGATATCACTTATATTTTGGACCCAGATATCACCTTGGCTTATCATACTGCTGGGCAAATTCTATATTGGAACTTTAATGTGGAGCAATCAAACTTGGCAAGAGACCGCAGAATAGCTTCAAAATTCTCGACAGCTTCTGGTTATCGAATGGTTGATACCCATTCTGGAGCGGGGTACACTGATTGGATTAATCAAGATTTTGATCAACCTGGACTTACTCCAGAGTTAGCGGTGTATCAAGGGGAAACGAATGTTGATCCGAGTAAATTTCAAGAAGCATGGGTTCGTAACAAACATGCAGGGTTAGCTATGGCAGATGAAGGGGTTAAGATTCATACTAAAAAAGAGAAAAACACGGAACAGAAAACAGTTTATGTCGATCAAAAAGCAAAAACAAACATTCTACCAAGCAATCAAGCAGCACCATATGAACAAGTTCAAAACGTAAGGGAAAACTATCATTTAACGTTACCTGAATCAGTAGAGTTATATAGTTGGTATCAGAATTGTCAGGCATGTACCTTACAAGATCAGCAAGCTGCAGATATCTTCGACGAACTTGTTCATTTTACAGAAAAAGATTCTAAGAAAAATATAATTCAGGATAAAACATGGACAATTACATTAAATACAGAAATGGATGCTTCTAGCGCTACAAAAGAAAATGTCTATGTCATGAATCAAGAAGGCAGTAAAATAACCAATCCTTCGATTAAAGTAGACGGGAAACGCGTTATGATTACATCACCGAAATCAAACTATCAATCTGGTAAATCGTACACGTTATATGTAAAGGAGCTCGTATCTACACAAGGTAAAAAGATGGAGCACCCAGTGGAAATGACATTTACAGTTGAATAATTACATTTACAAAGCCAGCTTCTTTTCTTAATGGAAGCTGGCTTTGTCTATACTTAAAAAGCTATTTTTTGAAATTGAAGGAGGCCCAAAGGTTGAGAAGAAATTGCTTCCAGTTAAAAAAATGAGCACATAACATTTGAAGTGAAGGATGAAGGTCCTGGCTTTGAACAGCATCCTCTTCATCAAAACGTACAGGGGGAGGTCTTCGGATTATTTCGTTAATTTAAAGAAATGGGGGGATGGAGCATACAATCATCTACTACAGGAAGTAGCTATCAGTTTTTTGTTCAGACGAAAAAGTAACTTGGAAAAGTCGTCGTTCTTTTCAATACGTATTTATCTGTAGTAACATTGGTGTGTTTTAAAAAGCAATGCAACTAGAAGAAGGGGATACGAAATATGAGTGAACAACATACGGAAGAACGCTATGAATTTTTAGCAGATGATCCTAATTTTAGCGTCATGCCTGTCATGGTCTCGCTAATCATTGGAGCTTTTTTTGCTATTTTAAATGAAACTTTATTAAATATTGCTTTAACAACGTTGATGGAGCAATTCTCGATTTCCGCCCCTACTGTTCAATGGATGGCAACTGGGTTCATGTTAGTTATGGGAATTATGACCCCAATATCAGCTGTTTTATTACAATCATTCACTACAAGAAAAATGTTTATCGGAACCATGACCGTATTTACGATTGGAACGTCAATCTGTGCTATTGCGCCTTCATTTTCTATCCTTTTAACAGGTAGGTTACTACAGGCTGTAGGTACAGGATTATTAATCCCAATTATATTTAATACGTTCCTACTATTGTTCCCACCAGAACGGAGAGGATCGGTAATGGGCACAGTTGGCCTAGTCATCATGTTTGCCCCAGCGATTGGTCCGACATTATCAGGTATTATTGTGGAACATCTTGGTTGGAGATACTTGTTTATTACTGTTATTCCGTTTGCTTTATTCTCTATTGCCTTCGGATATAAATTCTTAAAGAACGTCGGAGAAGTAACAAAACCAAAAATTGATGTCTTCTCTATTTTGTTATCAACCTTAGGGTTTGGTGGCATCGTTCTTGGATTCAGTTTAGCTGGAGAAGGGGAAGCAGGATTTCTTACCCCGAAAGTATACCTTTTAATTATCACCGGGATTGTTTCACTGATATTCTTTACATTACGACAACTAAAATTGCCGGAACCATTATTGGATGTAAGGGTATTTAAATATCCAATGTTTACTTTAGCTGTATCGCTATTTCTTATTATCATCATGACAATGTTTTCGTCGGAAATCATTTTACCGATGTACATGCAAGGTCCATTGGAAATAAAAGCTGCAACGGCTGGATTAGTACTTTTACCAGGAGCTTTGTTAAATGGGTTAATGTCACCTGTAATGGGAAAATTATTCGATAGATTTGGCCCTAGAAAGCTAATGATTCCAGCCACGTTTACGCTGTCTATTATTATGTTTGCGTTAAGTAGAATAGGGATGGACACACCACTTTGGTATATTATTGTTTGTTATCTATTCTTAATGTTATCTATTTCTGCCGTAATGATGCCAGCCCAAACCAATGGATTAAACCAGCTTCCAAAATCGTTATATCCTCATGGAACAGCTATTATGAATACACTTCAGCCTGTAGCAGGAGCGATGGGAGTTGCAGTCTTTATAGGAATTATGACTAGCAGGCAGCAAGCTTACTTGAGTAATGCCGCAAATCCAAATAACCCAACAACTATTAATGAAGGAATGGTTGCTGGTGTAGAGTTAGTTTATTTAATTGTATTTGCTGTAGTTGCTACAGGTTTTGTTCTTACCTTATTCGTTAAACGAGCAACTCCAGAAGATATCCAAACGACTGAAAGCGAAGCAGAGACTAGTTCATAATGATTTCAGTGTAAAAAAGGGAAGTAGGTACTTATGGAGTGCCTGCTTTTTTATATAATGAAATCCATATATATACATCCGATTCTTGATATTATCTAGAGAAATGCAGTGAAAAAATCCGTAATATTGTTATAGATAGAAAAAAGAGGAGCGCACAGTGTTGTGGTTGGAAATGTGCTCTCCTCTTTCGTTATTACTCTATTTTTCTGCTTGTTTATCTAATAATTCTATCAGAGCTTCCGGGGTTATACCTTTTTGTTCCATTTTATTAATAAAAGGTAACCATTTTTCAAACTTATCATATACTTCGTCCGTTTCCTCAGGATTTTCTCCAATAAATGTTGATAGAGATGCATCATACGTTAGAGCTACTTGTCTAAGAGTTTGTAGTGATGCAGTTTGTGCCCCACTCTCTATACCCGAAAGGTCTTTATGGTTTAACTCAAGTTTCGCGGCTAATTCCTCTATTGTATCGTTATGTTCTTCGCGTAAGGCTTTGATTGTGGTACCAACGTTATTCATACGAATCTCCTTTTAGAAATAGTTCTATTATTATATCTCTAAATACCATACTAAATTGAATAGCCCCTTAAATCAAAGTATTTCTTTAGACTAATGGAGTATCTGGGGAATTTATTTACCCTGATGCATTTTTAGGATAAGTTAACAGCATTATATTGGAAAACGATGAGCAAATTTTTAAAGCTCATCTTTTATAATGTCCTTCGGTGGAAATGATGGAAATAATTAATAGTGAATCCTCCACGCCTCCTGTGTTACTTTATAATTGATTACGATCGAAGGAGGTAGATTCTTTGTTTAAAAAAACATGGATTTTTACTATTGTAGCTCTTTGCACACTAGCTTTTTCATTTCCGGAGCAAAGTTCTGCCCATGCAAATGCTTATACCGTTCAAAAGGGCGATTCGTTATATAAGATTGCGATGAAATATGGAGCTCCATTGAAACAAGTAATGGCGATGAATAACAAGGAAAACGCAATGATTTACCCTGGTGAACAGGTGAAAATCCCTGTACACGCTAGTGCTTCTGAACAAGACCTTCTTAGTCGACTTGTCGAAGCGGAAGCAAAAGGAGAGAGCTATGCAGGTAAAGTAGCTGTTGCCACTGTCGTCTTGAATCGGGTAGAAAGTGATCGCTTTCCAGATTCTATTAAAGGAGTCATTTATGATGGGAAACAATTTTCGCCAGTTTTAAATGGAAGCATCAACCAACCAGCTAGTCATGAATCCAAGCGTGCTGTGAAGGAAGCTCTCGCTTATCAAGGATATGACAATGAATCTCTATTCTTCTACAATCCAGATAAGGCACAAAGTAAATACCTTAGTAATAAAGAAGTTACAACTGTTATTGGTAATCATTTTTTCTTAAGATAAACATAAAAGGCAAGCACTCAATCAGGGGTGTTTGCCTTTTTCATAGTTTAGAAAATGTTAAATATGTTGGCTTGTATGTAAAGCTAGTAAGTTATAGAGATCACGTCTAGCTTTTGTTGTAAGGAAGTACAACGCCCCTGAAAAAAGAAAGCTATGAATATTGATATCCTAACTACGGAAAAGTAATCCCTTATGACCTTGTTAACGTTTTGGATATGGTATAGACCCTTTGTGCGAACCTTACCATCAGACTTGAATTGATAAATATCCATCCTTTTTCAGCAGCATATGTTTTAAAGGCACGCCAAGAATCGGTGCATAAAACATTTTCATTTGAAAGTTTATGTCCGATAGCCTTGTCTAACTGCTCTTTTGTTAATCGGCCCATTCCCAATGTCTGCGAAAAAGTCATCTTTTCACGGTCTCTTGCGACTAAGACACAAACTTGTTCGTTGCTTATGCCCCGTTTCTTAGCGAATAAGATATTTCCATTTGTTTTAATGATGATAAGAGTTTGTGTCTCCAGTAGAACAATGTAACGTGAGTAACATTACCAACCAATTCAGCAGATTTACGCAGAGAATATCCCTCTATCATACATTCGATGAATTTAATCCATTAATTGAGATGGCGTGTTCGATATAGAGCAGTATTTGTTAGTCAGTAAATGTCTTTTTACACGCTTTACAGCGATAACGTTGCTTTTCTACTTCATCGCCATCAACAATCATTGAGTATGTGCCATACCGAACGAAATGTTCTGGTAGTTGTAATGGATGATGAAAATCGTGTAGTATTACAAAAAAGAAAAGATGTTGGATTGTGGGGACTTCCTTCTGGTAATGTAGAGCCTGGAGAAACTATTTCAGAAGCAGCAATCAGGGAAGTGAAGGAAGAGACAAATCTGGATATAAGTATAATGAAACTAATCGGAGTATATTCAGATCCTAGTAATCAATCATTCACGTATCCAAGTGGAAATGTCGTCCACTTTATCATCTCCTGTTTCTTAGTAGAAATAGTAGGAGGAACGATTACGCCCTGTTCTAACGAATCAATGGATGTAAGGTTGTTTTATCAGGAAGACATACCACTAAAAGACCTAATCACTATGCACCCTAAATGGTTAGAGGATGCATGTTCAACTCAAGAAAAGGCATTTATACGCTAAGATTCTTATATAATAATAGTCATAGTAAACATCATTTGCTTTAATAAAGTAATAGAGAGAAGGGAGAATTCATGTGAAAAATAAATGGGAATCCGCCTTTTCCTCCTTATCTCAGATTACGGTCTCCTCTAATGACAATAATGAACCTGTAACCATCCAGAGTGTCCCAGAGGATATTAAGTGTATAGGTATTGGGACAGATGCGGCAGTATTTCAATCAGTTGATGAACCTTTGTATGCATATAAACTATATGCAAGAGATAAAGTATCGAAACTAAAAGTAGAAGAAGAAATCTACAAACGGTTAGGAAATTCTAACTTTTTTTCATGGTGTTATGACTCTTATGATAACCTTCTTGTGCTACAGTACGAGGAAGGACTTACTCTATTCGACTGCCTATTGCAAGGCATCCATATACCGAAGCAGGTCGTCAATGATGTGGAAGAAGCTAGAGAATATGTGCGGGAGAAGGGCTTAAACCCGAGAGATATTCATTTGAAGAATATTTTGTTACAAAACGGGCGAGCCAAAATAATTGATGTATCAGAATATGTCCAACCAGGTGATGATTTTCGATGGAACCACTTAAAGCGAGCCTATGAAGAGTATTATCACCTTGTTGATGAGAAATGTGTCCCTTTTTGGGTAGTGGAAACGGTACGTAAATGGTATAACCAATCTAAAAAAACAACCTCATTTGAGGAATTTATGAAGGTTGTATTGAAATTGACAACCTTTACAAAACATTAATTAAAGAAAGGGTTTGAATTACATGTCTAACGTTAACCCCTTTCTGATGTTTGAAGGTAAAGCTGAGAGAGCAATGAATTATTATACTTCCATCTTTGATGATTCGGAAATCCTATCGTTATGGAAAGAATGAACAGGGGTGGAAGAAAGTATCATGCAAGCTTCTTTTTCAATAAAAGGTCAAGAAATTATGTGCATAGATAGTAGTGTGAAACATGATTTTTCATTCACCCCATCATTCTCATTGTTCATTACGTGAGACTTAGAAGTAGAATTTACGCCAGTTTTATAAGGAATTAAGTGATGGTGGGGAAGCGCTCATGCCTCTAAATGATTATGGTTTTAGTAAGCAATTTGGTTGGATTGTTGACCAATTTGGGTTTTATTGGAAAATGAATCTCCCGTTCTCAAACGAATAATGGATATAAATTAGAGTAGTGATATAGTATGAAAATAAGAAATTGTAGCCCTCAAGATCACTAAATAAGCTCTTTGCTAAGTAAATGGTGAGGAGATCGAACAATATCTGTAACTAGACTCTTTTTTGAACACTTTCAGAATACTAGCTTCATCATATAGCTTCACGAGGAGATTATTGGTTTTTGTATCGCAATCAAAAGAAGGAGAGGCTTATATTCACTTAGTAGGTGTTCATCCAGATTATCGAAATCAAGGGTTAGCTTATAAGTTGTATACGCTATTTATAGAATGGAGATGGTGTTGATCGTGTGTTGTTTATGAAAAGAATATAACATACATAATTTATCAAGTAGAAATGCGGAAGAAAAAGCCTGATTTCACAATTGGATTCTTGTGTAAATCAGGCTTTTAAAGTTAAATTATAATGCCAATCGAAATGCTTTTACGATAACACCATCATTTGCGGGTTCAAAATCATATTGTGGTAATCGTTCAAATCCATACCGTTCATATAGTGCTATGGCATCTCTCATAAATTGCCCTGTGTGTAAGCCGATAAACTCATATCCTTGTACTCTTGCTCGTCGAATACACTCATCTATTAAGGCTGAGGCAACTCCTTGTCCACGTGCTTCTGGTGATACCGCTAAAACTCGAATCTCAGGATAATCTAAAACATCTACATAACCTTCATATGCGTCTGTTTTAGCAGGGAATAGCGCAACACTTCCCATGATGCTACCTTCACGTTTTGCGATAAGCAGTTCCACTCCAGGCTGCTGGTCGGCATCTGATGAAATTGCTTGTTTCAAGGCCTTCCAATGTTCATCTGGTATGGACTGGATATGATCTCGATAAGCATTGACTCGCTGCTCTCTAATAACTGGTAATTCATCCTGTGTTGCTTCGCGAATAGTCATAGTCATAACTTGTTAGTTTCCTTTCTTACGTCTGAACTTATCGTTAGAATTACTTAATGTAGCTCCTGAATGAGGTGTTTCCAACACTGAATTCAGGACCTTAAATGGAGTTCTATTTTTCTGTTTAATACTAACTTTACTCTACGTTTATAGTACAGTAAGGAATACCCAACCCCTTATCTTGTTAAAAAGTTTTCCGTATAAAAGGGCCTAGACTCATCATCATAGGCTACACCTACCGTAAGCCTCTCAAATCTCTGGTTTAGGATATTCTCTCTGTGACCGAGTGAATTCATTAATCCGGCGTGGGTGAAGATACTGCTTTGTTGACCTGCCGCGATATTCTCTCCTGCCGTAATAAAGGAAATGTCATCCTCCCTCATACGGTCAAAAGGCGATTGCCCCTCCAGATTCTTATGGCTAAAGTATCCGTTTTTTGCCATATCGACACTATGGTCTCGGGCGGTTTTTCTTGCTCGTTCATCCCATGTTAAAGTGGGTAATTGATGTTTGACTCTTGCTGCGTTGGTAAGATCAAATAATTGATATTCAAACCCGAGTTTTAATGGTTTACTAGGTTCTGCATAAAACCTTTGCTTATCCTGCTCAAGGTTAGCAGAGATGATTTGGATCGCTGTTACTTGATTTTGTTCATGATTATCAAAAAAAATTGTTACATAATTCTGGTTTAAAAGGAATGTATGGTACTCTCCATCACCACTTATCTGATAATGGGTCATCCCTTTTTTTATGGTTTTAAGGGGTTCCCCTAACGTTTCAAGAACCGAAGCTCGTGTACTAGCAAATGAAATGCCAAATTTTGATGTTAACAAGTCCTGGTTTGTATATAAGCCAACCACTTTATTTTGATCATTATAAGCGGCCATGAAAAAATTATGATAGTCTTCATGATAGGTTTCCCACTCCACACCATATTCGTTAAGCGTCTCTCGCTTGGGGGCACCAACCTTTTGTTCGACTTTAGCACGAGAATCACCAATTTCAACATTATGAACAGAAAACGATTGTTGGTGAGGCGTAGCTAACTCTGGTTTGTCCGGTGCAGGTTGTACGGCTTCATCTTGTTCGGTATCTTCAAAGGTGTTTTGTAACTGTCCAATCACTAATCGAAATTCCCTCTCCACTTGATCTACTACGTTTTTTATATGGGGATTGTTTTTTATATTATTGATATCTTCTTGAATTGCTTCGCTAGTGCCTTTCATGCCTGACTGTTTCAGGTCATCGCCATAAAAGTACCAAAAGCCTCCTACTAGAAGCAACAACACAAAGATCCGTCGGAAAATCGACAATCTTAACACTCCTGACCTATATCAAATGAATAATAATAGTATCTCCTATATTTATTGTATAGCATAATCTTATTCCGCTGTGGGTTTTTGATTTATAAACCTTTAAAAGGGTAGCACTTTAATAAGGATAATACAAAAAGGGGATTCTTAAACTGATGTGAAATGACATATTAAGACTATTATTGAAATTCAGATGGATTAAGTCAATTCATAAATAATGGCACGAATAGGGCGTATTATTGTTTATGCTAGTAACCTCTTCTTAAGGTGATTGGATATTTATGTTAGTATTGACGTTGTTTTGAGGCGACCATTTGGGATGAGAAAAATAGCTTTCAGATAAATGGTGAAGTTGACCGTGAACGAACCAATACAATCCAAAATTTAAATAAAACAATGATTTATTCGGCACCATTATCCTGTTTTGAGAAAAATCCTCCAAGTAAAGCTGACTATGGACCAACGAAGAGTACCCACAATATTCAATCAGTCAAATAAATTTCCATTAAAAGTTCCAACAGAAATGCCGAGTTCATTCCAGAAGTTTAAACTACAGACTGGAACGATATCCAAGATGGTAGAGATATAGCGATTGAGTTTAAGAGCAACTTCTAAAGAGACAGATAGTATATTAAGCTTTTATGCAAAGGATTATGATATGTCGATATTACAATCATTTAAGAAAGATGCAGAAATAATTTCTCTTGAAAAGGATGTAGATGTATATTTTAACCCTCCTGATAAAAAATTAGCTGAATGGTACTCAGGTCACATTTCTTGGGTAGACAGAGTAATGTTTTTTATTCTGTTGAAATGACGGGATCTGACCTAAAAGCAAGTGATGTAAAAAGAATATTGCTTGATCTAGTAAAACAAACGCAATAAACGGTTGTTGTATATCCGTTTTGAATGAAAAGGGGAAATTATATGAATCAAGCAGCAAAGGAATATTGGGATACATATTGGGGAGGTCAAGTAACACCTGAATCCGTTAGTGCTTGGCAGTTTGGTGAAGATGCGGATTATTTAGCGCAATTAGTTATGGATGGTATGAAAACCGCTACTTGTTCTGGACATATATTTTATGAGCTCGAAAACGAACCTTTACCAATTATAGAGGATTATAGCATTATTCTAAACAGTAACGATCAACCAGTAGCAATAATTAAAACCACTGACGTTACTATTTTGCCGATGAACCAAGTATCAGAAGAATTTGCAGCGGCTGAAGGTGAAGGTGACCTGAGCTACGCATATTGGTGGAATACCCATGAAACCTTTTTTCGTTCTGGGTTAAAGGAGTTTGGCTTAGAATTCTCAGAAGATATGTTAGTTGTTTGTGAGCGGTTTAAGCTAATCGATGTTAATGAAAAATAATAAGGATTGTATCATTTTTGAAAAGTGTGAATGGCAATTAAATACACGAAATAAGTCGAAGAATCTCTCAAATTAATAGAAGCCCTACGGAATGGAAGTAGTCCAATGCGGAGCTTTTTTAATTGTAATATTCATCCAAGTGACCATTAAAAAGGATAAAACAATTATTACTTGATTAAAGGATTATTCTGTTAAATGATACGACATATTTGTAATAGAAATTACGATAGCTAGTGTGACAGGTTTTATAAAATAATTTTGCATGTAGAGCCTGGTGGAATATTCACTCGCAAATGGGTATGAATATACTAGCTTTCTAATGTATGAATGGTTTTATTTATTGATTTATCTCGAATTCATGTATTCAGGATAAGGGCCATAATATGGAAGACTTGGATTCGAGATATTTACAATGCAATAAAACTCTTTAAAAAAAGTGAAATATTAATATGGATATTTATGTTAAAGTGTGGTCAGGTATTTAAAGTACATATAATGTCAATTTAACTATTAAGGAGAATAAAGATGGCTTGTTTAAAACCCGATGTCCTAGTATTAGGAACATATCATATGGGGGATCGAGGGGAAAGGGACCTTTATCAATTAAAATCAAATATAAATAGTGATAAGAAACAAGAAGAAATTCTCGAAGTCATTGAATGTATTAAAGCATATAAGCCTACAAAAGTGGCCGTCGAATTTGAAACTGTAAGAGCAGACATTTTAGAAGAACAATATAAAAAATACATAAACAATGAATTAGAAGATTTGGAACCCGATGAAATACATCAATTTGGATTTCGAATTGCTGAGGAACTAGGCCATAAAGAAATTTACCCAGTAGATTGGAATCGTCCAGTCGGTGGTGTGCCCATGGGATTTGTTTATGAACTATTAAAAGAAACTGACGAAGAATTGTATAACCAAATAATTGAAGAAGGTGAAAAAAATAATAAACTTGAACAAGAATTAATAAATACAAAATCTATAAGAGAAGTATTGGTTGCGATAAATCACCTAGACAATTTAAAAAAACAACAAGAGATACACATGAAATTAGCTCTAGCTTCCGTTAATGATTATTATCTTGGAATTGATTGGCTAGCAAATTATTGGTATCGTCGTAATCTAATTATCTTTAATAATGTAAAACAACTGGTTGATCATTCCAATGAACGAATTCTTGTGATATACGGTGCAGGTCACAAATATTTACTTGATCAATTTTTTGAGGATAGTGGTAAATTTAACGTTCAATCAATTACAGATTATTTATAATAGCTTTATCTTGAAAACAAGTCTTCAGGACAAGGGGGATATATGGAAAAAAAGAAGAGAGACTTTCTAAAAGAACACTTAGCAGCAATTTCTTTTTTCTTATTGATTGCATTATTTGATCAGATTATTAAAGTTGGTTGGATTGAAACCAAGTATGTCTTAATCTTTTCTGCAGGTTATACTGTTGTTATGCTTTTTGACTATTATAGAAGGTACTCAGATAGTGAAAGTAATAAATAATTGGAACCTAAGCATCCAACTTAGGTGCTTAGGTTTTTCCTTTCTATCAGTATTCTTTTCATATTCAAGTAGGACGCTTTGGTGCTCCAGTTTCTTTAGTAGAGGCAAAATAAGGAGCACCTTGTGATTTGCGTTTTTTCTTCTATTAAACCAGAAATTTGTATTAATGGCGCTAATTGAATTTGTTATTTATGTTATTATAAACCCTAATTTCGAAGATTACTCACAAAGGGGATAAAGAAAAGTTCCATTTTAGGATATAAATTAAGAAAGGGGAGAGACTTATTAAGTGGAATTATTATAAGTTAAGTTATAAAAGGAAGTTTAAACGAACCCTATTTACTACTCCAATTATCATTTTTATACTTATTATTAATTATTATTTCGGTGACTGGAAATCGCCATATTCTGAAATTTTAACATCAATAATCGTAATCATAATATCTTCACAATTGATTTATACATATAAAATGTGGAAGAAAAAAGAAAGTTAGTAGCTAAATAAAAATAACATAAGTAAATAGATAAATTCGATCCATTTTAAATCCTCATACAATGGTGGTATATGAATTTTTTCAAGCTTTCTTGGATTTACCTCTAGATTTATATATATCAAGTAGAGGAAAAGAGAATTTAACTCGAATTCAAGTATTTAATGCAATCGCGAAATAGGTATAAAATGGAGGTTCTTTTCTTTGAAGGTTAAATCTTACTTATTAATATTGATAGTGTTCATGATAATAGCTTCAATATTATTTAGTGTGTACTCTCACTATAATAATAAAGCTAAGCAAGGAATTGTGAATAGCTTGAAAATTCATATTGATTCTTTGGATGAATTACAAAGTCGAATTGAAAAGATAGATGATAATAAATTAAATAAAGAAGAAATATCATTAGCTAGCACCTTATTAACTGTTTATGGCATTCTAATAATGTAAGGATTGGCATTTAATTTATGCCGGCCCCCGCGGGGGCCGGCATAAATTAAAAAAGTCACTTGCCAACCCCTCATAATAACTTTAAACTCCTCGTTGGACCAA